>NZ_JAMXXC010000006.1:0-136511 GCF_024129855.1 Acinetobacter lwoffii | reverse complement strand
GCCAGTGTTGATCTGTCAGCATGGTACGAGGCATAGCGAATAGTAAAATTGGGTTTGGCGATTTGATTTTACTACTTCGCTATTTTTTTAAACTAAAAGTGTCAACACACCCTAGTTTTTCGCAAAATAACAAGTGTCTTAATGAGCGGGAAAGTACAGAAAAGCATTGCATGTACAGTTCATAGGATTAAAAAATCTTCCTCAGCCAAATGTATAGTGCCATAGCGCTACGGGACATGAATGGAGCTTCATATCCCGTAGCTGCATAATTTTCTGTATCAAAAATTTAGAACATCATTTTCAGACCTGCCGAATAGATCCAGCCTTTTTCTGAATCTGAACTTTGCTGCCAGGCCGTCTGTTGGTTGCCTTTGCTGTATTCATAACCGACTTCCAGATAAGGCATGAGCTTTTTGCTCAGTTCATAGCGTGTTTCCAGGCCCAAGGTGGCATGACTAAGGCCGGTTTTTTTCGCATTCGCTGCCTGATCATTCAGGATGACATCCAGTTCGACAAAGGGCTGCATAATCAGTTTCTGCGTCAATAACAGGTCACGCTCTGTTTCCAGTTTTAATCCGACAAAGTCATCTTCACCGACATAAACATGAGCATCCGTTTCGAAAAAGTAGGGGGCCAGGCCATGTAGCCCAAATACTGCATCGAAGCGCTCGTTCTGCTGTTGTGTAGCAGGCTCGGCTAAATTTTCCTGTCGATAGCGCACCCCGGTCTGCACATCCCAAAAATCGGAAATATTTCGGCTATACAACACTTTGGCATCATATTCGGCCTGACGGGATTCATGTTTGTCGGCTTCTAGCTTGAGAAAGATTTTATTTTCATCCGTGCCGACTCTGGCCTGGTTCTTGGACTTGAATGCTCCATTTCCCTCTGAACTATGCTGCCATTTCTGGTCCAGAATAATCTGGCTATAAATCTGTGCGCCATGTTCTTTACGATGATCATGTTCGCTGGCAGAACTGACTGAATTTTGTGGTGTGCTCGGCGCATGCGGTTGATGTGATAACTTTGGTGGTGGTTGATAAGATGCAGCATCTACTGTTTCAGTATGCTGTGCGTGGTCATCAGTCATGTTTTGCATGGCATGATGTCCGCTATGATGCTGATGTTCATTATGACCCGTATGCTCGCTAGAAGCTGCCGCAAAAACACTCAGACTGCTTAGGATAAGTGCACTGCTGAGCACTGACTTTACAAAAAGATTAGTGATGTGCATGGCTTGCTCCTTCAGCTGCTGCTGGTTTTGACGGCATTTTTTGTGAAGAAGGGTGAGATGCTTGATCATCATTCACATGCGCCACAATCAGCTTGTTCATCATGCCGGCACTCATGTGATAGAGCAGATGGCAGTGAATCGCCCATTCTCCCAGTTCATCTGCTGTGAGCAGGGTGGTCACCGTTTTCCCGGGCGGCACAATCACGGTGTGTTTATTTGGCATATTTGCAGCAGACTGACCATTTTCCAGCTGCATAAACATGCCATGCAAATGCATCGGATGGGCCATCATGCTGTCATTGATAAATTTCAGCCGGATCCGCTCGCCATATTTCACCTGAAGTGGCTCGGCATCACTGAATTTTTTACCATTCATGGTCCAGATATAGCGCTCCATGGTTCCACCCAGACGAATCACCAGTTCACGTTCTGCTGCACGGGTATCAGGTTGTGGTGTCAGGGCTTTGAGGTCTTGATATTGCAAGGCTTTGTGCCCTGCAGGCGTAGACATATTGGCCCAGCCCTCAACCGGCTGATGAGGCTGATTGGTTCCGGACATGGCATTATGACTTGCATGCATGTCGTGCTGGGCATGTTGATCATGTTCACTTGTGGCAGTCTGCATGGTCTGACTGCTGTGTGTGTCATGTGACATGTCATGTTGTTCGCCATGTCCCATATCTTCCATGGTCAATAAGGCACGAGGGCGCGGTGTTGGTAATTGAACCGGAGCCGGGGCTTTACTTGAATCAGTTGCCTGATGCAGACCGCCAATGGCAAAGCCTGAGCGGTCGATCGATTCCGCTTCAATCTGGTAATGCGCTGCAGTGGGTTCCACAATCACATCATAGGTTTCAGCAGTTCCGATACGGAATTCATCTACATTGACCGGCTGCACCGGTTGTCCATCGGCACTGACCACGGTCATTTTCAGCTGGGGAATACGCACATCGAAAAACGACATGGCAGAAGCATTGATGAAACGCAGGCGGACTTTTTCATTGGGCTGGAACTGGCCACTCCAGTTTTGTTGCGGCGTTTTTCCATTGACCAGAAAGGTATAACCGGTAACATCAGATAGGTCGGTTTTCAGCATACGCATCTGGTTCCACATCTTGCGGTCTGACCAGGTGGCCTTCAGGCCATCACGTTTCACCTGCTGGAGTACATCGCCCAAGGTTTCACGCTGGTTCTGATAATATTCGGCCGATTTTTTTAAATTGTTCTGAATCTGCTGGCCGCTTTGTTCGTGAAAATCTGACAGCATCACCACATAATCCCGCTCGGTTTGTTCATGTGGAGGTAGTAATGTCTGTGCTTTGGGGCGAATCACCAATGCGCCATAGAGGCCATCCTGTTCCTGACCTTTGGAATGTGCGTGATACCAATAGGTGCCGTTTTGACGAACCTTGAAGCGATAAGTAAAAGACTGTTTCGGTTTGATCCCCTGAAAACCGTTAAATCCGGGGACACCATCCATCAGCCCGGGCAGGAGGAGGCCATGCCAGTGCAGCGAGGTATCCTGATTGTTCAGGTTGTTTTGTACATGAATGACTGCATCATCACCTTCTTCAAATTCCAGCAAGGGTGCAGGGAATTTTCCGTTTACAGTGATACGCTTGACCGTCTTTCCGGTGAGATTGATCGGGCTTTCATCAATGACCAGATGATATTCTTTTACGGCTGCAAACAAGGCAGACGACGAGATGAGACCGAAGCCCAGACACAGGCTTTGACTGATTTTAAGCAACATAACTTAATCCTTAATGAATAAAAAAATTTAAAAATTCAGGATCAAGCTTTGGGTGGGCGCAGGATTTCTTGCCAGTAACCGGCAAGGTGCTGGGCATGGTAAGCAGGGAGGAGGGTTTTTTCCGGATAACCGTGATCAGGCACGCTTAACTCGGGCGTTGTAATGGGCAGGCTGGTGACCAAGTTCTGGCAGGCCATAGTGCCACAATCCAGACAATCTGATGACTGCTGGGTGCTGTCACTGACACAGTCCGGCTGAATCAGTTCCTGATCTTGATGATGATCAGTCTTATGCAGCGAGTGAGAAGCAGAGGGTTTTGTCATTTCCAGACAATGAGGATTCGTTTTTTCAGACGGCATAACCAGATGCATGGTGTTTGCAGATGCGACAGACACACTGCTCCAGCCTATGGCAAAAACCACAAGCATCACCAACCAGATCTGTTTGACGAGCCGTATGAGCAAAAGTACACCCTGAAAAAATGCGCTGCATGTTTGAGCAATAAAAGCATAAACGCAGTAACTCAAATTAGCAAATTCTGGACAAGATTATTTTTTAGGTCACCTACATACTACTTTTTTCATAGGTTCAGGTTTCAGTTTCGCACTTTTCGCATTTTTTACAGTCTAGCAGCATCCCGAGTTTTTCTTTACGTCCTTGCTCGGTCATCACCCATGGGCGATTTTGCCAGGGCGGGGTATGCCGCACATGCTGGCCATGTCCGCAGGCCAGCTCTGCAACCCAATGCTGTTCCTCATCCAGGTGAAAACCGATAATGGCCTGTTGCATGGCAAACCTCCTGTGGGCTCAATCTGTCTCAGTACCTATATAAAATAAGTCATGCAAAATCACCATAAACAAAAGAATCGACACAAGCTATACTCCTTGCCAAGTCATTTTTTGAAAAAGAGCAGAGACACATGCGCGTACTTGTTGTGATGGATCCCATTGAAAATGTAAACCTGAAGAAAGACTCGACCATGGCCATGCTGTGGGCAGCAGCACGTCGCGGGCATGAACTCGGTTATGCATTGCAGCAAGATTTATATATCGATCAGGGCAAGGCCTTTGGTCTGATCGCGCCGCTACAGGTATTTGAAGACTACGACCATTATTATGAACTTGGCGAAAAACAAAAAGAGTCGATCGCTGCTTATGACGTTGTCTTGATGCGTAAAGATCCGCCTTTTGATATGAACTTCGTCTATACCACTTATATTCTGGAGCAGGCAGAGCGCGAAGGGGCATGGATCATCAACAAACCGCAAAGCCTGCGTGACTGTAATGAAAAACTGTTCGCGACCCAGTTCCCGCATCTGCAAGTTCCGACCTTGGTGACTTCGCAGCAAAGCCTGATCCGTGAATTTCTCAAAGAACAGGTCGATGTGATTGTAAAACCGCTGGATGGCATGGGCGGCACCGGGATTTTCCGCCTGTATCAGGATGGCATCAACATCGGTTCAACCATTGAAATGCTGACCAATAATGGTACCCAGCCGATCATGGCGCAGCGTTATATTCCGGAAATTGTCGAAGGCGATAAACGCATCCTGATGATTAATGGCGAGCCAGTTCCGTACTGCCTGGCCCGTATCCCACAAAATGGGGAAGTGCGTGGTAATCTGGCCGCGGGTGGCCTAGGTGAGGCACGCCCCCTGACTGAAAATGACAAAGCCATTGCAGCAAAAGTAGGGCCGTATCTCAGAGAAAAAGGTCTGGTCTTTGTAGGGCTGGATGTGATCGGAAATTATGTTACTGAAATTAATGTAACCAGTCCAACCTGTATCCGTGAAATTGACACCCAGTTTGGCACCTCGATTGCAGATGATCTGTTTGCCGTGCTGGAAGCGGGGCAGGCCAATCAGGTTTAAAAGCAAAATCAGGTGAAAAAAGAGTCTGCTTGCAGGCTCTTTTTTATTTTTTCATTGGGGATAGCGCTTAAATAAAAATGCCGTCATTACCATGCCCAGCATCGAAAGGCAGACAGTGATAATGGCAAGATTGGCCCAGTATTGGGTGGCAGATATCAGCACAGCGCTCAGGGTCGGTATAAAAAACTGTGCGCAGGCTGAAATTTGTAAAACCAGACCCACACTGGCTGCTGCTGCATAGGCACGTGGTGCATAGTGCAGGGTAATCGCAAAAACAGTGGTTGGGATCATCCCGCCAATCAGTGAAAACAGCAAGGCACTGACAACCTGCAATTCAAATGAGAGCCAGGCATTTGCAGCAAACACCAGACCACTGCTGCAGAGCATTGCTACAAATCCGGTACTCAATAAGGTGGGCGGTCTATAACCCTGTTGCAGCAACATGCCTGCGCCAAAAGTGCCCCCCAGATTGGCCAGCACGACTATCGAGACCAGCATCCCTGCGCGTTTTAAGTCCAGCCCCTGCGCGTTTTAAGTCCAGCCCCTGTTCGACATACAGCGTAGGCAGGAAGCCCGTGACAGTAATCCATTGACTGGTATAACAGGCAAAAATAATCGCCAGACAGATAATGGGAGGATGGGTCAGGGTAATTTGAACAATCTGCCAGAATGAGGTGTTTTCCGTAGCTGGCTGAGAAGAGTCTGGCTGTGTTACCAAGACAGGTTCAATATTTAAATATTGTTTAATCATGCCAGCAATGACAAGGCACAGGCAGCCCAAAATGGCCCAGATCATTTGCCAGTCCAGATATTCAAGCAGGAGAGGAATCGTCAATACGGCCAGACTGACACCGATGCCCATATAGGAACTCCAGAGTCCCATCTTGAAATTCAGTGTTTCAGCGCGGCTGGTACGTTTTAAAATGGCTGGCGCACACAAGGAGATGGTTAAAAACCCGATTCCCTCCATAAAACGCAATACATATAAAGTGGCAGGCTGCGTAATCCAAAGCCCGGCAAGACTGCTCAGCCCTAAAATGATTAAGGCCATGATCAGGCAGCGCTTTAATCCCATTTTTTCCGAGAAGGCGCCAATGCATAGCGCAAACAGCATTCCGGCAGCCTGCACCAATGCTAATGAAAAACCAGCCTGAGTAAAACTCAGGTTTAAATCCTGCTGCAACACAGGAATCACGGCCGAAAGTTTGCCGACATGGATCGCAGCCAGATAACCGGCCAAGATAATCCATACATCACGAAATGATATTTTTGACATCTATCCGAACTGAGTCCATTTAAAGCATCTGCTTGTACATCAAGCATCATTCATATATAGATATGAATAGCATGAAACTTTTATAAAATTGATAGGATTTAAGCCTGAGATTATCGGCCAATGATAAGAGAGGAGGTGAACGGGAGAAAACGGAAGACCGCTGTAAATAAAGCGCTCTTCGTGGCAAAGTTATTGATAATATAATGAGAAAACTATTTAAAATTGATATGATATGTCACTTAAGTCGAAGGAAAAGTGCAGACCTTATAAATAAAACGAGTCTAAACTTGAAGTTTGCGTGAAAAAAACAATTAAAGCCTTGTTGAAATAAAGTAAATAAACTTTCATGGCCTGAGGTTTGTGATTACAATTGATTACTTAAATCAGATTTCCTGCTCCATTTTTTGAATTGAAGAATTAAACCGTGACCGAAGCTCAGCAAAAACAGCCTAAACATGTCATGATGATGGCCGCAGGTACAGGTGGACATGTGTTTCCAGCGTTAGCTGTTGCCAAAGATTTACAACAAAAAGGTATACAGGTTTCATGGTTGGCCACGCCCGTAGGCATGGAAAACCGCCTGTTAAAAAACCAGAATATTCCCATTTATCAGATTGATATTCAGGGTGTGCGTGGCAACGGTTTTGTACGTAAAGCCTTGGCGCCTTTTAAAATTATGAAAGCCACCTTCAGTGCCATGAAATTCATGAAACAGCTTAAGGTCGATGCCGTGGCAGGCTTTGGCGGCTATGTGGCAGGCCCGGGTGGTTTGGCCGCACGTATCTTAGGCATTCCGGTGCTGATCCATGAACAGAATGCAGTTGCCGGTTTTACCAATACCCAATTGTCGCGTGTGGCAAAGACGGTGTGCCAGGCTTTTCCAAATACTTTTCCGGCCCAAGAAAAAGTCGTGACTACAGGTAATCCGGTACGACAAGAAATTAGCGAAATTTTAAATCCGTCCTGGCGTTATCAGGAGCGTGACAAGGCAGGACTACCCTTACATATTCTGATCGTTGGTGGGTCTTTGGGGGCGCAAGCCTTAAATGAACGGGTTCCAGAAGCTTTAAAGCAACTCAATGTGCCATTAAGCGTCTATCATCAGTGTGGGCAAAATCATGCCGAGTCGACACGGGCACGTTATGAAAATGCACCGGCCAGTCTGCAAGTTGAAGTACAGCCCTTTATTGAAGATATGGCCAAAGCCTATAGCGAGGCTGATCTGGTGATTTGCCGTGCCGGAGCTTTGACCGTAACTGAAATTGCCACTGCCGGGGTAGCTGCGATTTTTGTGCCGCTTCCAAGTGCGGTCGATGATCACCAGACGGCCAATGCCGGTTTTCTGGCCAATATCAATGCGGCAAAGATTTGCCCGCAGGCCACGATGACTCCGGAAAGTTTAAAAACATTATTAGAGCCGATGCTGAATCGCCAGCTGTTAATGGAAATGGCCGTGAAAGCACGCCGACAGGCTCAACCTGATGCGACTCAACATGTGGTCCGTTTAATTCAAGAATTGTAATCCGAGTAAACTATGTCTCCAACAACCCCAGCTGAACAAGCGAAAAAGTTAATTAAAGTGCCAGAAATGCGCCGTATCAAACACATTCATTTTGTGGGGATCGGTGGTGCAGGCATGTGTGGTATTGCAGAAGTACTGAAAAACCAGGGCTATAAAGTTTCCGGTTCAGATATCAAGGCATCCAATACCACCGCACAGCTGGAAGCGAATGGCATTAAAGTCTATATCGGACATACTGCAAATAATATTAAGGGCGCCAACGTGATCGTGGTCTCTACCGCGATCGATAAAGAAAATCCGGAAATTAAAACCGCGATTGAAAACCGTATTCCTGTGGTTCGCCGTGCGGAAATGCTGGGTGAACTGATGCGTTACCGTCATGGTATTGCCGTTGCCGGCACGCATGGCAAGACCACGACCACCAGTCTGATCACCTGTATGCTGGCTGAAGAAAACATGGATCCAACCTATGTGATCGGTGGTTTGCTGAACCGTACCGGTATGAACGCGGCCTTGGGCGCCAGCCGTTATATCGTGGCCGAAGCCGATGAGTCAGATGCTTCTTTCCTGCACCTAGAACCGATGGCTGCCGTGGTTACCAATATTGATGCCGATCATATGGATACCTATGGCGGTAGCTTCGATGTCCTGAAAGATACTTTTATCCAGTTCCTGCAAAAATTGCCATTTTACGGCTTGGCCGTAGTGTGTGGTGATGATGCCAATATCCGTGAAATCATGCCGCGGATTGCACGTCCGTTACTGACTTATGGCTTCAATGAGGACAATGACATCCGCGCAGTAGATGTTGATCAAGATGGCATGCAAACCCACTTTACCGTATTGCGTAAAGAGCGTGAGCCATTGCGTGTAACGGTCAATCAACCAGGTTTGCATAATGTGCTGAATGCCTTGGCTGCGATTGGTATAGCAACCGATGAAGGCGTGTCTGACGCTTCAATCTGCCGTGCACTGGAAGGTTTCAGTGGCGTAGGTCGCCGCTTCGAAGTTCAGGGTGAGTTTGCGATTGAGGGCGGTGACGTGAAACTGGTGGATGACTATGGTCATCATCCAAAAGAAGTCGAAGCCACGATTAAAGCTGCGCGTCAGAGTCATCCGGACCGTCGTCTGGTAATGATGTTCCAGCCACACCGTTATAGCCGTACCCGTGACTGTTTTGATGATTTTGTGGAAGTACTTTCTACTGTAGACCAGTTATTGTTGCTGGATGTTTATCCTGCCGGTGAAAAACCGATTGTCGGGGCTGACAGCCGTACTTTGGCTCGTAGCATTCGTCTACGTGGTGAAGTCGAGCCGATTCTGGTTGATGCGGCGGACGGCAACCTGAATCAGATCATGAGAAAAGTATTGCAAGCAAATGACTTGTTATTAACCCAGGGCGCAGGTAATGTTGGAGCAATCTCAGTCGAACTTGCACAAAATCATTTATATATAAAATAGTCATCTTGCGTGACTGAATTGAATTGACCAGATTGAAAAAAGTTTAAGGATATAAACGTGTCAAATGCTTCAAAATTCGGAAAAGTTGCCGTGTTGCTTGGTGGTAAATCTGCAGAGCGTGAGGTTTCTCTAGACAGTGGTACGGCGGTACTTGAGGCATTAGTGCGTTCAGGGGTTAATGCGGAAGCGTTTGACCCGCAGGAGCGTAGTGTCACAGAACTGGTAAATTATGATCGTGCTTTCATTGTATTGCATGGACGTGGCGGGGAAGATGGCCAGATCCAGGGTGTACTGGAATGGTTAAACGTACCGTATACCGGTACGGGTGTACAAGGTTCTGCCATCGGCATGGACAAGGTCAAGACCAAGCAGGTCTGGCAGGGTTCGGAATTGCCAACAGCGCCGTATCGTATTGTCACTAAAGATTCTGATGCGACCGACATTGTTAATGCTTTAGGCTTGCCTTTGATTATCAAGCCGGTGCATGAAGGTTCCAGTATCGGCATGAGCAAGGTCGAAAAAATTGAAGACTTTGCAGAAGCAATTGCCAAGGCAACTGAACATGATGCTGTGGTGATGGCAGAAAAATGGATTACCGGCCGTGAATATACCATTGTGGTTTTAAATGGTCAGGCGCTACCGGTGATTCGTCTTGAACCGCCTCAAGATGTCGCCTTTTACGATTATGAAGCGAAATATCAGCGTAATGATGTGCAATATGGCATTCCATGTGGTTTAACTGAAGCTGAAGAGCAGCAGTTAAAAGCCTTAAGTTTGCGCGCATTCCAGGCAGTCGGTGCCAGCGGTTGGGGCCGGATTGATGCCATGCAGGATGAACAGGGCAACTTCTGGTTGCTTGAAGTCAATACCGTACCGGGCATGACCAGTCACTCACTGGTGCCAAAAGCGGCAGCTGCAGTCGGATACAGTTTTGATGAGCTGTGTGTCGCGATTCTGGAACAGACCTTGACTGGTTCGGCACACTAAATATGGCTCAACTTCCTGTTTCCATGCGCCGTAAACGTGCTGCGATTACTTCAATTCACGACAAGCCGCCAACACGCAAAGAAAAGCTGACCAATTTTGGTGGCTGGTTATTGTTGTGTATTGCGCTGCTGGTGCTGGCCTTTGGAATATTGGGTTTATATAAAGTCATGACCAATAGTGACGTGGCAGAGCTGGGCGTGGTAGGTACGCGCTCGGCTGCTGAACAGCGTCAGGTCATGCAATATGTGTCACCGATTGTGACCGAAAACTATTTTACTTCGGATCTGGAAGCGATCCGTGATCGTACCCTGGAATTGTCCTGGGTGGATCGGGTCGTGGTTTCCCGAGCCTGGCCAAATGGCATTCGGGTGCGAGTGATGCCGCATCATGCGATTGCGCGTTGGGGGACAGGGCGTTTACTAAGTGATAGTGGCGTGATTTTCACTGAAGTCACACCTAAGAATTATCAGGCATTACCGTTACTACATGGGCCGGCGAGCCATGCAGAAACCATGATGCGTCGTTATAATGAAATTAATCAATTATTTTTGCCACAAGGCATTCGTCTAAAAGAATTATATCTCACCGAGCGAATGACCTGGTTTATGCAGTTTGATTCGAGTTTAAGAATAATTGTGGATAAAGACCAGACTATGAGCAAATTACAACGCCTGAGCCATCTGTCTCAGAGCGATTTAAAGCCGGTCTGGTCTAAAATTTCGGCCATCGACCTGCGTTATCGCAATGGATTGTCGATACAGTGGAAAAATTCAATTCCGCCTAAAATTGTAAATGGACATTTTATTGTAACCATTGATGACACGGGCGTTGAGAATAAGGTAACAGTAAAGCCATAATGACCGGCTTTAAAAAATAGAGGCATTTAAAGCCATAAATCTAACAAACACGTAATGGTAGTAGTGAATAATGAGTGAAGCTGTTCCCTCGGTTGTGGCGATTGACATTGGGACACACAAAGTTTCAGTTTTGATTGGCAAGGTACACGCGCCAGACAATATCCAAGTGATTGGTATGGCCACCGCTCGTAACCGAGGCATGAGTAAAGGGAAAATTGTCAGTCTCGATAAAGTTATTACTGCAATTAAAAATGCCGTTCAAGAAGCAGAAGATATGGCGGAATGTCGTGTACATTCTGCCTGGGTCTCTATTCCAAGTGCCGAATTAAAAAGCTTTTATGCTTCAGGTCGCACCTCGATCGACAATAGCGAGCATGCGATTACCACCAGTGAAGTGGTGCGTGCACTGGAATTGGCTAAAGCTAGTCATTTGACTTCAGATCATTATCTGGTCAGTGCTGTGCCTCTGGGTTTTGAGCTGGACGACTCACCGGAATGGGTGTTAAACCCGATTCGGATGTCGGCACATAGCATGACCGGACACTATCATTTGATGATGCTGCCGATTAGTACCATGCAGAATATTGATCGCGCCCTGAAAGGTGCCAATATTGGTGTAGAAAAAATGGTGGTGTCGAGCTTGGCTACTGCTGAAGCCAGCCTGCTGAAAGACGAAAAAGAATATGGCGTATGCTTAGTAGATATCGGTGCCGGCACGACCAATGTTGCAGTGTATGTGGATGGTCGTTTGGCCTTAACCCATACCTTCCAACGTGGCGGTGAACATGTGACCCGTGATATTGCAGCAGTATTGCAAACCACGACCGAAGAAGCTGAACGTCTGAAATTATTGTATGGCTGTGTCGACCTGAAAGTGGTCAAGCCGGATCATATGATTCAGTTCCAGGGGATTGATGGACCACAAACCATCAGCCGGATTGAACTGACTGAAATTATTATGGCTCGTTATGAAGAAATTCTGGGTCTGGTACGTGATGAGCTGGTGAAAAATGGTGCCATCCAGGGCTTGTATCATGGTGTGGTATTGACAGGTGATGCCAGTCATATCGAAGGGATGGTGAGTTTTGTTCGCCGTACCATGGGGGTCTCGGCGCATTTAGGTAATCCGCCGACTCAGGTGTATGCAGACGAACAACATCAGGCTGCTTTACGTCGCTCGCAATATAGTACGGTGGCTGGCTTGCTGATGTTTAGTCAGAGTGATACCCAGGACACGATTGTGGAACAGGATGATGTAGAGCGGTTGTCATTGGCTAAGCGGGTCAAAAGAGCCTTGTTTGGCTTTAATGACACCTTGAAATCAATCTTTTAAGTCGATTTTTATTGTGAATATTGTTGGGAAGATGTAGTTAATCGGGCTTGTACTTGACAAGTGAACGCATGAGCAGCATTCTTAAAAACAATTTTATTAAGATTAAGGCAGTATACGGGCTTAGTGACTGCCAATTATGAATTAGGAATTTTATAGGTCATGGCCTCATTTGAATTTTTCGAAGACGATCATAGCGATAGCAATGGTCAAGCCCGTTTCACTGTGTTTGGTGTAGGTGGTGCGGGTGGTAATGCTGTACAACATATGTTGCAGTCCGATATCCAGGGCGTAAAGTTTGTTTGTGCCAACACGGACAAGCAGGCATTGGATCGCATGGAAGCCGAATTTAAAATTCAGCTGGGCGAGCAGAGTACCCGTGGTCTGGGTGCAGGTGCAAATCCGCAAGTCGGCCAGACCGCAGCAGAAGAAAGCCGTGAACTGATTCGCCAACAGCTTGAAGGGACCGATATGGTCTTTGTAACTGCGGGTATGGGCGGTGGTACCGGTACCGGTGCAGCGCCAGTGGTTGCTGAAATTGCGAAAGAAATGGGTATTCTGACCGTTGGTGTCGTGACCACGCCATTTAACTTTGAAGGCAAACGCCGTCTACAGTCTGCTGAAAAAGGGATTGAAGCGCTAGAGCAGCATGTAGACTCATTAATCATCATTCCAAACCAGCGTCTATTGAAAGTCTTCCGTGATATTTCAATGAAAGATGCCTATAAAAAAGCGGATGATGTATTGTTGAATGCAGTACGCAGTATTTTTGATTTGGTAGTCCGTCCTGGCCATATCAACCTTGACTTTGCTGACTTAAAAACAGCCATGAGCACTCGTGGTTATGCCATGATGGGTGTCGGTCTGGGTCGTGGTGAGAACCGTGCACGTCAGGCTGCTGAGCAGGCAATCCGTAGTCCATTACTCGACAACGTGACTATCATGAATGCCAAAGGCATTCTGATCAACGTGACTGGTGGCGATGACGTGACTTTCGGTGAAATTGAAGAAATTACTGATGTCGTGAACCAGATTGTCGATTTAGATGAGGGTCAAGTGTTCTACGGTACCGTTTTTGATCCGGATGCGCGTGATGAAATCAGCGTGACTGTGATTGCAACAGGTCTCACCCGTCATGCAGCGGATTCAGTTGAACCGACCAAACGTACTAATGTACAGGCAACTCGTCCAGCAGCAGCTGCACAGGCTGTGGTGGAAGATGATGATGTACCGGCAATTCAGCGTCAGCAGCATGAAACAGGTGCAGCAGCGAATCCAGCGGAGGCTTCAGTTTCTAGCCCGCGCCCAACGCCAATGAGCATTCAGGATTATCTTAAGAATCAACAGCGTAAATAACATGTAACATCATGTGTTTAGCTAGATTAGACAGGAAAGGTGGCTTTTAAGCCACCTTTTTGTTTTTTATCAATAGCCAAATATGCTAACGTATAGCGGTTTTATAGATGAACAGATGATAAAAGCATGTTGAAACAACGTACCCTGAAACGTGTCGTGAAAGCGAGCGGAATCGGTCTTCACAGTGGGCAAAAAGTCATGATTAACTTTGTGCCGCACCATGCCGATGGGGGAATTGTGTTTCGTCGTATTGACCTGAATCCGCCAGTCGACATTCCTGCCGATGCCATGCTGATTCAAGAAGCCTTCATGTGCTCGAACCTGGTTCAGGAAAATGCCAAAGTAGGCACCATTGAACATGTCATGAGTGCGATTGCTGGTCTAGGCATTGATAACCTGATTATTGAAGTGTCGGCCTCTGAAGTCCCGATTATGGATGGCAGTGCAGGTCCGTTTATTTACCTGCTCATGCAGGGCGGTTTGCAAGAGCTGGATGCCGCTAAAAAATTCGTCAAGATTATTAAACCGGTTGAAGCACTCATTGATGACAAACGTGCCATTTTTAGCCCACATGAGGGCTTTCAGCTGAATTTCACCATCGATTTTGATCATCCTGCCTTTAAAAAAGAACATCAGTCCGCCAGTATCGATTTTTCTACTGAAACCTTCGTTTATGAAGTCAGTGAAGCGCGTACCTTTGGGTTTATGAAAGATCTGGATTATCTCAAAGCCAATAATCTGGCGCTGGGTGCCAGCCTGGAAAATGCCATTGGTGTAGATGAAACCGGGGTCGTTAATGAAGAAGGTTTACGTTTCTCGGACGAATTTGTACGTCATAAAATTCTGGATGCCGTGGGTGATTTATACCTGCTCGGGCATCAGATTATTGCCAAATTTGATGGTTATAAATCTGGACATGCCTTGAATAATCAACTTTTACGCAATGTGAAAAGTGATCCAAGCTGCTATGAAATTGTAACATTTGATGACGAAGCCAATTGTCCAATCATGTATGTGAATGTGACATAAGTCATTGTGTTTGTGTCTTTATGTTTTTGTTATTGCTTTAATACTGTGATACACATCACATAATGTTTGCTTTTTAATTTATTACATTTGATTGCTATGTTACTTTTTATTGCTTGCCAAACGTAGTAAAGCTTGGCTAAGCTTAGGGTCGCTTATAAAGTCAGCAGCACTACGAAGTAATTCCTGTGTTTCTGCATTTAAGGCTCTTTCAGGTGTTGCTGAAACAGGTGGCGTTTGCGAAGGATTCCGCAGACAAACTTGAAGTTTAGTGAGATCTGTTAATTCATTTATTTGAGAGAGTTGTGAAATGTATTGCTTTTGAAGATAGGCCAATTGACTGATCATGGCCTGGTTTTCACCGGTAATCGTTAACACACCATTTTGATAGCAGACAACTTGCCAGCGTTCCGGTTGGGGCAATAGCGGTTGTACGAGTTTCGTAAGTTTCTGCCAGGCAGCGACTTGTGATGAGAGAAACGAAAAGTTTCCTGTTTTTATCTGTTTTCTTGTTTGTTGAAAAACGTTGACAGGTTCCGACATACATAATTCCTACATATTTATGTCTTAATCTTATGCGCTTCTTTTAGTGGATATCAAGGATAGAGATCTTCAAGGAACTCGATTAAAGCAGTTTAGAGAGGTTTTTTATGCATATGCGACGTATTTTGTTGGCATTTTCTTTATCAGTTTCAGCGGCTTCGGTTGCGTTCGCAGATTTAGTCAATCTAAATCAAGAAAATGGTTCAACAGATCGTATCGAGCAATTGACGCGTACTCTGGCACAGGGTGCATATACTCATCCAGATGATATCGATATTCCAGCACAGACTAAATTGAATGTTCAACTTCGTGAGAAACCAGTTGAACTGAACAATCGAACGCTTGCTCAGAAGTATGCCAATACTTCATCCAATAAAGCGGCAGCAAACAGTGCTTATTTTTGGCTAATTTCTCATCCTTTACCTAATTCTCGCGTAAGTTCAAATTACGGTGGCCGTACCATGAGTGGCCGTGCTGAAAATCATTCAGGCCTTGATCTTGCAGCGCCAAGTGGTACACCAATCTATGCAACAGGTCCAGGGATTGTGACCAAATCAGGTTGGGGCACAGGTTATGGTCAATACGTTGAAATCAATCATGGCAATGGCTATTTAACGCGCTATGCCCATGCTTCACGTCTTATTGCACGTGTGGGAGAGCAGGTGCAAGCAGGTGATCATATTGCCAACGTTGGCTGTACTGGTCGCTGTACCGGTCCACACTTACATTATGAAGTAGTAAAAGACGGTCAACGTAAAAACCCATCTACTTATTTGGCCATGTTACCTTAAGTATAGACCTGAATAACAAGAAGCATCTCTATACATAAAAACCTCCAATAAGCATTTTAAAGCGTTTAAACTGCAGGCTCTTCAAGTCAACTTGAAGGGCTTTTTGTTTTATCACTTTTAAGTCTCATATTATCACCAACTATTATAATGATTGTATAATAAATCGCCTTTATTGACTATTTTTTGTTATGTAGTGTAATTATACGTCACCCATCATTTAGTTCCTAAATAGTACTGCTAAATCGCATTCAGCTAAGGCCATACCTGCAGAGGTCTTAAATATGGTACATATAAGACATTAGATTAGGCTTTTAGGAACTGTAGATTATGGCGTTTTATGGCGATACAGACGCGCAAGAAACCCAAGAATGGCAAGATGCATTTGACTCTGTTTTGCAGCACATGGGCACTGAGCGTGCAGCATTTTTATTAGAAAAACTTTATCAACGCGCAATTGCAAAGCATGTTCCTATTCAGCGTTTAAATACTCCCTACTTAAATACGATTTCTGTTGAAGAACAACCTGCAATGCCAGGCGATCAGGATATGGAGCGTCGTATTCGCGCGCTGATCCGCTGGAATGCCTTGGCAATGGTATTACGCGCGAATAAAACCGGTGATGATCTCGGTGGTCACTTGGCGAGTTTTGCTTCTTCCGCAACCCTTTATGATGTGGGCTTTAACCACTTCTTCCGTGCCAACAGCGATAGCTTCGGCGGCGACATGATCTATTACCAAGGTCACTGTGCACCGGGTATTTACGCGCGTTCATTTTTAGAAGGCCGTTTGACTGAAGAGCACCTGAATAATTTCCGTCGTGAAGTAGGTGGTAAAGGTTTGCCATCTTATCCGCATCCTTATTTGATGCCGGACTACTGGCAGTTCCCAACCGTATCGATGGGTCTGGGTCCAATCATGTCGATTTATCAGGCACATATTCAAAAGTACCTGATGAACCGTGGCCTGATCAAAGAAGAAGACCGTAAGGTTTGGGCGTATTTGGGCGATGGCGAGATGGATGAGCCGGAAAGCCTGGGTGCAATTTCTTTGGCAGGTCGCGAAAAGCTCGACAACCTGATTTGGGTAGTAAACTGTAACTTACAACGTCTGGATGGTCCGGTACGTGGTAATGGCAAGATCATTCAGGAACTTGAGTCACTATTCCGCGGCGCAGGCTGGCGTGTGATTAAAGTTGTGTGGGGCCGTCATTGGGATCCACTACTAGATAAAGATAAATCCGGCGCACTGAAAGCGGTCATGGAAGAAGCCGTCGATGGCGATTTTCAGCGTTACCAGGTAAAAGGTGGTGCTTACGCACGTGAAAAGTTCTTCGGTAAATACCCAGAAGCCAAAGAGCTGGTTAAAGATTTAAGCGATGAAGATATTGATAATCTGAACCGCGGTGGCCACGACCCGTACAAAGTTTTTGCTGCTTATGCCGAAGCATGTACGGCCAAAGGTCAGCCGACTGTAATTCTGGCGAAAACCGTGAAAGGTTATGGTTTGTCCGAGGAAATTGAAGCAGTCAATAAAACTCACCAAATCAAGAAGATGCAAATCAATTCTTTGAAATACGTGCGTGACCGTTTCAATCTTCCTTTCACTGATGAACAGCTTGAAGAAGTACCATTCTACCGTCCAAGCGAAAATTCGCCTGAATTGAAATATATGAAGGCACGTCGTGAAGCATTGGGTGGTTATCTGCCTGCACGTCGTAAGGAAAGCGAACAGCTGGCGATTCCTGGACTTTCAGTATTTGATTCGGTCTTGGCCGGTTCAAATGGTAAAGAACAATCCACCACAATGGTGATGGTGCGTTTAATCTCTGCACTTCTTAAAGAGAAAGCGATTAAAGACCGCGTTGTTCCAATTGTTCCAGATGAAGCCCGTACTTTCGGTCTGGAAGGTATGTTCCGTCAGCTCGGTATTTATGCCGCGCATGGCCAGAAATATACTCCGGAAGACCAAGAACAGCTGATGCATTACCGTGAAGCCAAAGACGGTCACATGTTGCAGGAAGGGATTAACGAAGCCGGTGCGATGAGTGCATGGGCAGCGTTGGCGACCAGTTATTCAACCAATAACCTGCCAATGATTCCGATGTACATGTACTACTCGATGTTTGGTTTCCAGCGTATTGGTGATATTGCCTGGGCAGCCGGCGATGCACAGGCACAAGGCTTCTTGCTGGGTGCAACTGCAGGTCGTACTACACTGAACGGTGAAGGCTTGCAGCATCAGGATGGTCATTCACACATCTTGGCCAATACCATTCCAAACTGTGTCTCTTATGACCCATGTTTCGGTTATGAATTGGCGGTGATCGTGCATGACGGTTTACAACGTATGTATGTGAACCAGGAACGTGTGTTCTATTACCTGACCGTAATGAACGAAAACTACGAGCATCCGGAAATACCAAAAGGTGTTGAAGAAGGCATCAAGCGTGGTATGTACTTACTGGAAGAAGATGAAAAAGCCACTGTTCAGTTACTGGGCTCAGGTGTGATCCTGCGTGAAGTGATCAAGGCAGCGAAGATTCTTCGTGAGGAATATCAAATTCATTCAAATGTCTACAGTGTGACCAGCTTCAATGAACTGGCACGTGACGGTATGGCATGTGAAGAATACAACCGCTTGCATCCGCTGGCTGAAGACGTAAAAGAAGCATGGGTATCGAAACAGCTTCGCGGTACTGAAGGTATCGTCGTGTCTGCAACCGATCATATGCGTGCTTATAGCGAACAGATTCGTGCTTATCTTCCAGATGGCCGTCCATTCGTAGCATTGGGTACTGACGGTTATGGCCGTTCAGATACACGTGCCAACTTGCGTAGTTACTTCGGTGTTGATGCTGCCCATATTGTGGTGGCAACTTTGAAAAAACTGGCAGATGAAGGTGAAGTTGATGCGCGCCTGGTAAAAGATGCGATCTCGACTTTCGAGCTTGATACAGATCGTCCAGTGGCTTGGGCACCGCAAGAAACCCCATGTGTACATGCTGTTGCTGACTACAAAGAGGAGAACTAAGCATGCAAATTACGACTCCTGATATTGGTGTAGATAAGGCAACAGTGGCCGAAATTCTGGTCAAAGTCGGTGATACGATCGCGATTGATGACAGCATTGTATTGCTTGAATCTGATAAAGCCTCTGTTGAAGTGCCTAGCACTTCAGCAGGCGTGGTAAAAAGCATTCTGGTCAGCCAGGGTGATGAAGTCGCTGAAGGCGCGGTACTGATTGAGCTACAAGCTGAAGACGGTAGCGCTGATGTGATCGAGCCACAGCAAGCAGATGCCTCACAAAAAACTTCAGAAAATACTCCGACTTCATTGCCGGATCAGGAAATCATGCAGGAACTGGCTTCGCATCAGCCTAAAGCTTCTGCTGCTCCTGAGGCACAAGCGAGCTCACAGGTGGTTGATGTTCAAATCCCCGATATTGGTGTAGAAAAAGCTACTGTAGGGGAAATCCTGGTCGCTGTCGGTGATGAAATCGAGGTAGATCAAAGTATCGTAGTGGTGGAATCAGACAAGGCGACTGTTGAAGTGCCAAGTACGGTTTCAGGTACGGTGGAATCCATCCAGATTAAAGAAGGCGACACGATCAAAGAAGGTGTGGTCATTCTGAAAGTGAAAACGGCTGTTTCGGCAGCTTCAGCACAGACAGAAGCATCTCAAGCACCAGTTGCTCAAGCGGCCACCCAAGAGAAAGCAGTTGAAGCACCACAAACGCCAGCAGCACCTGCAGGTGATGTTGAAATTGCTGTGCCTGACTTGGGTGTAGACAAGGCGGCTGTGGCGGAAATTCTGGTTCAGGTCGGTGATACGGTTGAAAAAGACCAGAGCATCATCGTGGTGGAATCAGATAAAGCGACTGTTGAAGTGCCAAGCACTACAGCCGGGGTGATTAAAGCCATTCATGTGGAACTGGGTCAAAATGTCTCTCAAGGTCTTGCACTGGTGACAATTGAAGCTGAAGCACAAGCACAAGCTGCTCCTGTTGCAGCCAAAGCAGAAGCACCGAAAGCGCCTGCTGCAAAAGCAGCACCGGCACCTGCTGCATCTTCTACTCAAACAGTCGCGACATCGGATAATGCCGACAAATTGACCAGAGAGCAGAATGTCGCTAACTCGAAAGTCTATGCCGGTCCTGCTGTGCGCAAACTGGCACGTGAACTGGGCGTCGTGTTGGCAGACGTTAAAGCATCTGGCCCACATGCGCGCGTCATGAAAGAAGACCTGAAAGCGTATGTCAAAATGCGTCTTACTACGCCACAGGCGGCTCCTGTAGCCGCTGCTGCTCAAGTCGCAGGTCTACCAAAGCTGCCAGATTTTAGCGCTTTTGGTGGTGTGGAAGAGAAAGCCTTAACGCGCTTGCAACAAGTGTCTATTCCACAGTTGTCGCTGAATAATTTCATTCCACAAGTGACCCAGTTTGATGCAGCAGATATTACTGAACTGGAAGCATGGCGTAATGAACTGAAAGGCAACTTCAAGAAAGAGGGCCTGAGCCTGACCATTATGGCGTTCATCATCAAAGCAGTTGCGCACTTGTTAAAAGAAGAGCGTGAATTTGCTGGTCACTTGGCCGATGATGGTAAGTCAGTATTGCTACGTAACGAGATCCATATGGGTATCGCGGTCGCAACGCCAGATGGTTTGACCGTGCCTGTACTGCGTCATCCAGATCAGAAGTCAATTAAACAGATTGCCACTGAGCTAGGAACCTTGGGTCAAAAAGCGCGTGACAAGAAATTGTCGCCGAAAGATCTGCAAGGTGCGAACTTCACTATCACTAGCTTGGGTTCAATCGGTGGTACAGCATTTACGCCATTGGTGAACTGGCCGCAAGTGGCAATTCTGGGTATTTCACCTGCAACCATGCAGCCGGTCTGGAATGGTGAAGGCTTTGATCCACGCTTGATGCTGCCGCTCTCATTGTCCTACGATCACCGTGTGATCAATGGTGCAGATGCTGCACGTTTCACTAACAAGCTGACCAAGCTGCTTAAAGATATCCGTACCTTGCTGATCTAAAACCTTATCTCTAGGCCTTTATTTTCTCTCTGGAAGAAATACAAAGAGGGTGTAAAGAGAAAAACCCTGCTTCGGCAGGGTTTTTTGCTGCTGCATTGAAAAATAATCGATTTGATTCTATACTTGGTGTACTTCATTGGGGAGTAGCCGCCTTTTGCGCAAAGCAGAAGGGTGATGGTCAACATATTTGCTCAACAGAGCATGGTCATCATAGCAAAGAACCAAGTCAGCTTTTCCAAGCTTTCTTTTGTTGGCAAGACCTTTGATTTACCACTCTGCAGATTTTGGCTAGCAGGAGCGGTGAGTCATTGGTATTGGATGCTAGCCAGAGAAAAACCTCATGTATGAATTCCTACTGTCGACTGCAATCGTAGCACTGGCTGAAATGGGTGATAAGACCCAACTGCTGGCATTGCTGCTTGCCGCACGTTTTCGCAAACCTGTTCCTATTTTAGTTGCCATTTTATTGGCGACGCTGATTAACCACGGCCTTTCTGCAGTATTGGGACAATGGGTGACCACGGTGATCGGGCCGGAGGTGCTACTGTGGATCGTCTCGATTGGCTTTATCGCAATGGCTGTCTGGATGCTGATTCCGGATGAACTCGGGGATGAAAATGCCAGTATCAATAAATGGCAAAAATTCGGGGTATTTGGTGCGACCTTTATTCTGTTCTTTCTGGCAGAAATTGGTGACAAAACTCAGATTGCTACGGTCGCATTAGCAGCACGTTTCGATAGCGTATTCTGGGTGATGCTTGGGACCACTTTGGGCATGATGCTGGCCAATGCACCTGCAGTATTTTTGGGAGATAAGCTGGCGAATAGACTCCCGATCAGCCTGATTCATAAAATTGGGGCGGCGATTTTCCTGGTGATTGGTGTCGCAACACTGGCTCAACATTATTTCTTTTAAATCATACAATAATAAATTACATGAATCCTGAGCTAAAAACTCAGGATTTTTTATGGTTAAAATTCTCTCAAAACCTTGGTAAATAGTGTGATATGGCTAGTTTTATTGATTGTAAGTTTGATTAATTCCTTATATTTTATACGGGTATAAAAACGTTATTTTTATTATAAATTGGGGAATTTACATGGCTTTTGAACGCACCACATCGCAGGTCCTGTTTGATAACGGGACACATAAGTGCATCAGTTTTACCAGTCTGGT
The DNA here is from genome assembly GCF_024129855.1 of Acinetobacter lwoffii. Classification (GTDB taxonomy): domain Bacteria; phylum Pseudomonadota; class Gammaproteobacteria; order Pseudomonadales; family Moraxellaceae; genus Acinetobacter; species Acinetobacter lwoffii_L. The sequence continues at coordinate 114,288 of NZ_JAMXXC010000006.1, read as the reverse complement.
TAAAGGTGAAGGCGTTCAGGCAAACCAGTTTCTGATCATTGATCATGAGCGCGCAGCGGTACTTGATCCGGGTGGTGATTTAACCTATGTGCCGCTGACTATGGAGCTGAATAAATATACCCGTTTGACCAATCTGGATTATGTCATGGCCTCGCACCAGGATCCGGATATCATCACCTCGATGCCGCGCTGGCTAGTGTATACGGACGCCAAAGTGGTGGCATCCAAGCTGTGGGCGCGCTTCTTGCCGCACTTAAACTCGGCCTTTATGAGTGACCGGATGAAAGGTAACTGGTTAGATCGATTGGTGGAGCTTCCGGATCATGGTCAAATCATCCCGTTGGGTCAATCACACATTGTGGCGGTGCCGGCGCATTTTCTGCATTCGGTGGGGAATTTCCAGTTTTATGATCCGATTGCCAAAATCCTGTTTTCAGGTGATATGGGTGCGTCCATGGTTGAAGATGCCGCCAAGCCACTAGAAAACTTTGCCGCGCATATCCCAAAAATGAAAAGCTTCCATCAACGCTATATGTGCAATAACAAGGTGATTCGTCTTTGGGTGAAAATGGTACGCAGCATGGAAATCGAGATGATTGTGCCGCAACATGGTACACCATTTATCGGTAAAGAGCAGATTAATCAGTTTCTGGACTGGATTGAAACGTTGGAATGCGGCACTGACCTGATGGATGAAACGGTTTTTACCTGTCCTGAATAGTTCACACAAAAAATAATTTTTTTCTTGTGTGGAAAAACAACATTTTTTATATTTCTTCTCCAAAAAACTTTTTTTTGATAATGAGAACTTATAAGAAATGTTGTCTCAAGTTCCAAAACCGGATGCGTGTTTAAGCTGCGGGGCGTGCTGCGCCTATTTCAGGGTTTCGTTTTATTGGGCTGAAGGAATTCATATGCCTGAGCACTATACCGAACCTGTGACAGCAGTCTATTCATGTATGGCTGGAACCAATCAAAAAAATCCACGCTGTATTGCACTTGATGGCACCATCGGCCAGCAGGTCAGCTGTGGTATGTATGAGCAGCGCAGTTCATCCTGCAAAGAAGTGCAGATTGCCGATGAGCAATGCAATAAGGCACGTATTGCACACAATATGTTGCCCTTTGTCCAGATTGAAACTGATGAAGCCGACAATGATGACAGTTTTGAATATGTCAGCTAAATCCATCCAAAGCAGAGCTTAGGCTCTGCTTTTCACTTCATTAAAATGATCGGGGTATATTTTAAAATAGGGAACTTCATGATCGGACGTATTATTGATACTGTTTTAGCACCCACATAGGTCTGCGTGTACGAAGCTTGAATAAAAAAATAATTTTGCAATTGCAATGAAATTTAAGCCGATATTTGTTTATAATAGTGCACGGAAATTACCAGTGAGACTGTTATGTTGACCATCGTTCAAGACGCGTTAACCTTCGATGATGTCCTATTACTCCCTGCCTATTCTACTGTTCTTCCAAAAGATGTCTCCCTAAAGACACGTTTAACTCGTGGCATTAACCTGAATATTCCTCTTGTGTCTGCAGCAATGGATACGGTGACTGAGTCCCGTATGGCAATTGCAATGGCGCAAAATGGTGGTATCGGTATTTTGCACAAGAACATGGATATCGCGGTTCAGGCTGCAGAAGTGCGCCGTGTGAAAAAATTCGAAGCGGGTATGGTCAAAGACCCGATTACAGTCACTCCTGAAACCACAGTACGTGAACTGATTGCGCTGACTCAAGCCAACAATATCAGTGGTGTACCCGTTGTGAAAGATGGCAAAGTGGTGGGTATCGTGACCGGTCGTGATACACGCTTTGAAACCAATCTTGAGCAGCCAGTCAGCAACATCATGACTGGTCAGGATCGTCTGGTGACAGTTCGTGAAGGCGAATCGAAAGAAAATATCCAAGCTTTATTGCAACAGCACCGTATTGAAAAAGTATTGGTGGTCAACGATCAGCAAGAGCTGAAAGGCTTAATTACGGTAACCGATTTCCGTAAAGCTGAATTGTATCCAAACAGCTGTAAAGATGATTTGGGTCGTCTGCGTGTTGGTGCTGCTGTCGGTACCGGTGCAGAAACGCCAAGCCGCGTAGAAGCCCTGGTTGACGCAGGTGTGGACGTGATTGTAGTCGATACTGCACACGGTCATTCTGCCGGTGTGATCGAACGCGTACGTTGGGTGAAAGCCAACTATCCACAAGTTCAGGTGATTGGCGGTAACATCGCGACAGGTGATGCTGCGCTGGCGTTACTTGATGCGGGTGCGGATGCCGTTAAAGTTGGTATTGGTCCTGGTTCAATTTGTACCACGCGTATTGTGGCGGGTATTGGTATGCCACAAATCTCTGCAATTGATTCTGTTGCCAATGCACTGAAAGATCAGATTCCTTTAATCGCAGATGGCGGTATCCGTTTCTCTGGCGATATGGCTAAAGCGATTGGTGCGGGCGCAAGCACGATTATGGTTGGTTCATTGATGGCTGGTACTGAAGAAGCACCAGGCGAAGTTGAATTCTTCCAGGGCCGTTACTACAAGGCTTATCGCGGTATGGGTTCATTGGGCGCGATGGCGGGTGCGACAGGTTCTGCTGACCGTTACTTCCAGGACTCCAAGGCCGGTGCCGAGAAGCTGGTTCCTGAAGGTATTGAAGGTCGCGTACCGTACAAAGGTCCAATGGGCAATATCGTGCATCAGATGATGGGCGGCCTACGTTCTTCGATGGGTTATACCGGTTCTGCGACGATTGAAGACCTGCGTCAGAATGCTAAGTTTGTGAAAATCACTTCTGCCGGTATGTCTGAGTCGCATGTACATGATGTGACCATTACCAAAGAAGCACCAAACTATCGCGTAGGTTAATTTCCTGTGATTTAAAATTTTAAAAAGCCGTCATGCAAATGACGGCTTTTTTATTTTGGTGTAAAGTGTGACTCAAGGAAAAAAATGGGTGATATCAATCATCCGCTAAGAAGTGAGATAAAGATGAGTTATTTTGGTACGGATGGTATTCGTGGAAAGTTTGGCGAATTGCCGATTACCCCTGAGTTTGCCCTGAAACTGGGATTTGCGGCTGGTAAAGTTTTAAAACGTCATAGTAAAAAATCCAAACCATTGGTGGTTCTGGGTAAAGATACCCGTTTGTCTGGTTATATCCTGGAAGCTGCCTTACAGGCAGGTTTAAATGCCGCTGGCGTTTATGTTCATCTTTTAGGTCCACTACCGACACCGGCGATTGCTCACTTGACCCGTGCCTTACATGCCAGCTTGGGTATTGTCATTTCCGCTTCGCATAACCCGTATTTTGATAACGGCATTAAGTTCTTCTCTGCGGAAGGTAAAAAATTGCCAGATGCTTTACAAGACGAAATTAATCAGGAACTTGAAAAAGATTTTGTGATTGAAGATACGGCGAATCTGGGTAAAAGTATCCGGGTTAAAGATGCCAACGGTCGCTATATTGAATTCTGTAAATCGACGTTCCCGTATCATCTGGATCTGAATGAACTCACCATTGTGGTGGATTGTGCCAATGGTGCAGCCTATAACGTGGGACCTGCAGTGTTCCGTGAACTGGGCGCACGTGTAATTGCGATTCACAATGAGCCGAGCGGTTTAAATATTAATGAGGGCTGTGGTTCAACGCATCCGGAAAGCTTGCAACAAGCCGTGATTCAACATCAAGCGGATTTGGGTATTGCCTTTGATGGGGATGCTGACCGTGTGGTTCTCGTAGATAAAGCCGGTAATCTGATTGATGGCGACCATATTCTTTATATTCTTGCGACTCAAAGCTCGAAAAAACCGGCAGGTATCGTCGGTACCTTAATGAGCAATATGGCGCTGGAACTGGCGCTGGAAAAAGCACAAGTGCCGTTATTACGTGCCAAAGTCGGCGACCGTTATGTATTGCAAGGTCTGGAAGAAAATGGCTGGGTAATTGGCGGTGAGCCTTCTGGTCATATTCTGACTTTAGACAAGAGCACCACAGGCGACGCCATTATTGCAGCCCTGCAAGTTTTAACCGTGATGGTTGAGCAGAAAAAAGCTCTGCATGAACTTGTGGCTGACTTTAAACTGTTGCCCAATGTCTTGGTCAATGTACGTTTAAATGCCATGTTTGATCCTTATTCAGTGCCTGCACTGGCAGCTGAATTTGAAAAAGCCGAACAGCAGCTTAAAGGTCGTGGCCGTTTATTGATTCGTAAATCTGGCACAGAACCTGTCATTCGTGTGATGGTCGAAGGCGATGATCTGGCTGAAGTCACCACACTTGCAAACAGCCTGGCAGATGCTGTGCGTGCCAATGCCGCTTAACGGGAACATAGATAATGAGTGATCTGATCAAGGATCTGAGTGAACTACGCCTGAATTATGAAAAAGGCGAGTTGCAGGAACAGCAAGTCAATCCGAATCCGCATATGCAATTCTTGCAATGGTTTAACCATGCACTGGAAGCAAAATTGCACGAGCCCTATGCCATGTCATTGGCAACAGCCAATGCACAAGGCCGTCCGCATGTGCGTACGGTATTGCTACGTGGAGCGACTGAAGCGGGATATGACTTTTATACCAACTATGATAGTCAAAAAGGTCTGGATCTGGCTGAAAATCCTTATGCCGAACTGTTGTTCTACTGGCAGGATCAGGAACGTCAGATTCGTATTTCGGGTCGTGTAAAGAAAATATCGGAAGAAGAATCGACCGATTATTATCATAAACGTCCACGGGAAAGCCAAATTGCCGCGCATATTAGTACCCCGCAAAGTGGCGTCGTGGCCAGTCGTGAGGAATTGCAGCAACGTTTTTGGGATTTGCATACCCAGGTTGCCAATCAGCAACAGCTGGACAAGCCGGTATTCTGGGGCGGTTATCGTCTCGAACCCGATTATTATGAATTCTGGCAGGGTCGTCCGAACCGTTTGCATGACCGTTTAAGTTATCGCAAAACCGATGCCGGCTGGACTTTAGAGCGCTTAATGCCATAACCATGCAAAAACTGGAAATCAAACAACGTCCATTGCTGACACGCCCTGAAAATTTACCGGGCGTCCCTGCATTTGTGGCCGAGATTCTGGCTCGTCGTGGGGTGGAATCCGAGCAGGAACTTGAGCTCAAGCTGAAGCATTTGCTGGCACCGACCATGAAAGGCTTGCCTGAAGCCATTCAATTGATGGATCAGGCGATTGATCATGGCCAGAAAATCGTGATTGTCGGCGATTATGATGCCGATGGCGCGACCAGTACTGCACTCATGGTGCTGGCACTGCGCGATATGGGCGCCAATGTTGAATATCTGGTACCAGACCGTTTTAAATATGGGTATGGATTGACGCCCGCAATTGCAGATCTGGCCTTTGTCAATTTCACGCCTGATTTACTGATTACCGTGGACAATGGCATTTCCAGCCATGACGGAGTAAAACAGGCGCAGGATCATGGCATGCAGGTGATCATTACTGATCACCATCTGACGACCAAGCCGACACCAAAAGCCGAAGCCGTGGTCAATCCCAATCAGCTCGGTTGCGACTTTCCAAGCAAAGCACTGGCTGGGGTCGGGGTGGCTTTTTATATACTGGCCAATCTGTCTACCCATCGCAAGAAACTTGGAAAATCCTCTACGGTAATTACCAATTATCTTGATCTGGTAGCGCTCGGTACCTATGCCGATGTCGCCAGTCTGGACTATAACAACCGGATTCTGGTTGATGCAGGTCTGAAACGCATTCAGCAAGGGCAGTGCCGTGCAGGAATCAGTGCACTGCTGGATATTGCCAAACGTGACCCTGCTGGTCTAAAAGCCCAAGATCTCGGTTTTGTTCTGGGCCCGCGAATTAATGCGGCTGGACGCATGGAAACCATGGACATCGGCATCGAATGTCTGCTGGCTCCTGATCTAGCAATGGCCTATCCACTGGCTGAACAGCTGAATCAGCTTAATGTCGAGCGCCGTCAGGTGGAAGGCAAAATCAAGCAGGACGCTTTAAACGAACTTGAGAAAATCCAGTTAGATGCGACGGCATTACCTGCTGCGCTGATCATGTTCGAACCGCATTGGCATCAGGGAGTGATCGGGATTGTAGCAGGGCGTTTAAAAGAGCAATTTCATCGTCCGAGTATTGTTTTTGCCGCGGATCAGGATGGGATTCATATCAAAGGTTCGGCGCGTTCGATTGAAGGTATTCATATTCGTGATGCGATTGAACAGGTGGCGGAGCAGTATCCCCATTTAGTCAGTCATTTTGGGGGACATGCAGCAGCAGCCGGTTTAACCCTGAAAAAAGAAAATTTCGCTGAGTTTAAGCAGGTCTTTGAAGCACTGATTGGTGTGATGGATGAGGATTTATTCACTGCGACTTTATGGACAGATGGAGAGTTGCCAGCTTCTGCTTTTCAGATCGAAACAGTCAATTTATTGCAGAATTTAAGTCCATGGGGGCAAAAATTTCCCCAGCCGATTTTTGACGGTGTGTTCAAAATTATGGACTATCGCTGGCTTAAGGACGTACATCTTAAATTGCGCGTGGCTTTGGAGAATGGTCAGGTCGTGGATGCGATCGCCTTCAATGCAGCGGATAAATATGACTTTGATCCGATGAAAGATACGCGTTTGGTCTATGAGCTGGATAAAAATGTCTTTAATGGCAATGTCAGTCTGCAAATGCGGATTATGCATTTAGAACAATAGACCATAAAAAACCGCTCGAGTGAGCGGTTTTTTTGCTTTTAATCGGAGAGATTAGAAGCGGTATGCACCACGTACGCCAAAGATATCAGCATTATCAGCAAAATTAATCGAACCTTCTAAGCTAACTTGTTGGTTAAAGAATTTTTTGGCACGAATAGTAAAAACATCATTACCTTCTAGGTCTGAGTCAGAGAATCCTAAGCCAACACTGAAAGTTTTGTCTAGATATAAATCTGCACCTAGGTTATAAGCATCGATATCACCGAAACTTGCACCACCTTCGAAGTTCATATCGTATTGACCGACTTGTGTTACATATTTGGCACGTAAAGTTGGATCAATTTCATCGTCTGCATTGTCTTCAGAAATACCTACAAGACCAAGTGCTACTAATAAGCCAGGAACAGGTAAATAACCCGCTTCAGCAGCGTAACCAGTTATGTCACCAGCATCATTATCAAAATGAGCAATGTTACCACTTAAATAAAAGTCTGAATTTGGAACAAAATACTCAATACCAGCACCAATGCCAAACGTGTCTGAATCATCTTGATAGCTTAATACACCATTCACATTGCTGGCACGGTTTAAGAATGCAGCTTCATTCAAAGGTGAATTTTTGACTTGGACCGAGTTGAAGTAGTAAGTCCCATCGATAGCAAAACCTACATCCGAACCACCTTGGTCATGATCAAGAAGATCAATAGAAGCCCCAACTTCAGTTTGATAAGCGTGTGCAGTTCCCAGGCCAGCAAGAAGCGCTGTAGCAAGAGCAAGTTTCTTAAGCATTTAGATTTCTCTCTTTGTTATAAAAATATGACTGTTTGATGAACAGTTGTAACAAATTGTACAGTTTATATTCGCCCCGTCAATGTGCAAAAATACCTAAATGCTTGTTAAGAGTGCAATAAAAAAACCCATCCGAGGATGGGTTTTCTATGAATGACTAATTTTTGGTTTTAGATTAGAAGCGGTACTTCGCTGCTACACCAAAGGTATTGTAGTCATTGTTAAACTGTTCACCAAAGCCGACACGGCCTTCTAAGCTCACTTGCTGGTTAATGAACTTACGTGCATTGATACCAAATTCGCTCTTGTCGGTAATATCATTGTTGTGATAATCAGCACCGACACTCAAGGTTTTGTCGATGAAATAATCTGCTGCCAGATTGTATTCATCTAAATCACCAAACGCTGCACCTGCTTCCAGGTTGATGTCTTTACCGTTGCTAAGTGTAGTGACATATTTAGCACGCAATGTTGGATCTACGCCATCATCATTGTCGTTATCCCAACCTTTTACACCCGCCGCAATCAATAGACCTGGCGCTGGCAGATAACCGACTTCAGCTGCATAGGTGGTTAAATCATTTTCTACATCATCATTGTCTTGCAGATCATGGCCATTGACGTTACCGCTTAAGTAGAAGTCAGAATTCGGTACGAAGTACTCTGCACCTACGCCATAACGATGCGCTTCAGAATCACCAATTTCATTATATTGATATTGCGCACTCACGTTGCTAGCACGATCAAGGAATGCTGCTTCTGCTAATGGTGCATTACGTGTTTGAACTGGATTGAAGTAATATGTACCATCAACGCCGAAAGAACCGCTAGTTCCACCGTTGTCAGGATCAACCACTCCTGCTGATGCACCAATTTCTGCTTGGTAAGCATGTGCTGCTGTACCAGTCATTGCTATTGCTGAAAGTAGTGCCGAAGCAATCGCTAATTTTTTCATGGTTACTACCCCTCAAATCGTGAGTTAAAAACATTACACTTTTTGTTACAACTTTCAGTCTAGAGCAATTCCAAAGATCGTCAATCAAAGGAAAGTTACAGTAATGTGAATAGCGTAATCTTGTGTAATTTTTTCTGAACAAGTGACTGAATAATAAAATTAAATTTATAATGTAGTGTTTTATTAAAAGTGTGTAGATATTGTGGAATCTATTGAATTCGCTGATTTTTTATACAGACCAATAAGAAATCCTAAATTATAAAATCAATTGCAAAATTATATTTCGGTCATAAAACGGGGCTAAAAAGCCGATAAAAATTTCGGATAAAAAGACGCAAAAGAGTCTATGAGATGTTGAAAATTGGATGAGGGAAATACAGGTCTAAATGCTCAAGACATTCGAGCCTTAGACTGAATGGATCGTTAAAATAGCGGAAATAGACTGTGCTATAATATCGGGCTAAGAATTTTGTGCCTAATTTTGATTGAGAGTAATTCACGTGGAAATTAATCCGTATCTAAACCAATTAAAAGACTTAAACGAACGTGGTCAAACACTACGGGGGTATCTTTGACTACGATCTGAAAAAAGAGCGTTTAGAAGAAGTCCTGCGTGAATTAGAAGATCCAACCATCTGGAATGACCAGAGTCGTGCCCAAGCGATGGCCAAAGAGAAAGGCGAGCTTGAAAATGTATTAAATGTGCTGGATGGCTTAAGTACCCAGCTTGAAGATGCACAGGCTTTGCTTGATCTGGCGGTTGAAGCGGATGATGAAAGCTTGCTAGAAGACGTACAGGCTGAACTGAGCACGGCTGAAGAAGAACTGGCCAAGCTTGAATTCCGCCGTATGTTCAATAATCCGATGGATCCAAACCCTTGCTATCTGGAAATTCAAGCCGGTTCAGGCGGTACAGAAGCACAGGACTGGGCGTCTATGTTGTTACGTATGTATCTACGCTGGATCGAACGTCATGGCTTTAAAGCAGAAGTGATGGAAGAGTCGGATGGCGATGTGGCCGGTCTTAAATCGGCAACTATCCGCGTAGAGGGTGAATATGCTTATGGCTGGTTGCGTACCGAATCAGGCGTACACCGTTTAGTGCGTAAGTCACCATTTGACTCGGGTAACCGTCGTCATACTTCATTCTCTGCAGTATTTGTTTCGCCGGAAGTTGATGACAATATTGAGATCGAAATCAATCCGTCCGATGTTCGTACCGATACCTATCGTGCATCAGGGGCGGGTGGTCAGCATATTAACAAAACAGATTCTGCCGTGCGTTTAACCCATGCACCGACCGGAATTGTGGTGGCCTGTCAGAACCAGCGTTCACAACATGCTAACCGTGACCATGCCTGGAAGCAATTACGTGCCAAACTTTATGAACTCGAGATGAGCAAACGTAACGAAGCGGCCCAAGCACTGGAAGATTCCAAGTCTGACATTGGTTGGGGTAGTCAGATCCGTTCATACGTGCTGGATGATTCGCGTATTAAAGACTTGCGTACAGGCGTCGAAAACTCGAATACCGGTGCGGTTCTGGATGGTGATCTGGATAAATTTATCGAAGCAAGCTTGAAACAGGGCTTGTAAGAAGTCGTTTGAATAGCTGGCGTAACCAAGCTTGTACAGACTGTGACTCTTATATCTAAAATTTTCGATATATAAATCGAAAAAATACGATATAATGGTCGCAGATGCTGAATAAAGTTTCGTTGCGCCACTGATTGTGATGTGCCTATGGACCTTGATCTAATTTTTAAAGCCTTAGCCAATCCGACCCGTCGACAAATTCTGGAGTGGTTAAAATCTCCGGAGCAATATCTGTCTGCGGAAGAGTGTGGTGGCTTTCAACGTGGGGTCTGTGCAGGTCAAATTGAACGTTTGGGCCAGGTTTCCCAGTCCACCATGTCCAATCATTTGTCTGTATTACAGCAGACTGGCCTGATCACTGCGACCAAGCATGGACAGTGGTCATATTTCTCCCGCAATGAAACTTTGATTCAACAATTTATCGAACACCTACAACAACACCTTTAACAGGTGGGAGTAACGATGGCTGAATTAAATTCTCCTTTAACGCTCGGTGCGTTAGAGCTTAAAAACCGTGTCATCATGGCGCCGCTGACCCGTAACCGCGCAACTGCTGATCGCGTTCCAACCCCAATGATGGTTGAGTACTATGCGCAACGTGCAAGTGCTGGCCTGATTATTTCTGAAGCCACAGTGATTTCTGAAGAAGCCAATGGCTATTTAAATACTCCAGGATTGTTTACCGATGCTCAGCTCGAAGGCTGGAAAAAGGTTACTCAAGCGGTTCATGAGAAGGGCGGTCTGATTGTTGCCCAGCTTTGGCATGTTGGTCGTGTATCGCATCCGGATCTGTTAAATGGTGAAACACCAGTCTCTGCAAGTGCAGTACAACAGGCGGGTCATGTCAGCTTGTTACGTCCAAAACGTCCATACGTTACGCCACGTCCTTTGGAAGTTTCTGAAATTCATGCCATTACCGAGCAATACAAGCAAGCTGCGATTCGTGCTAAAGAAGCCGGTTTTGATGGTGTTGAATTACATGCTGCCAATGGTTATCTGATTGACCAGTTCTTGCAAAGCAAAACCAATCAGCGTGAAGATGAATACGGCGGTTCAGTGGAAAATCGTACACGTTTCCTTCTAGAAGCAACTGATGCACTGATTGAAGTATGGGGCGCAGATCGTGTAGGGGTGCATTTTGCGCCGCGTTGTGATGACCATGACATGGGCGACAATGATCCACGTGAAACATTTGGCTATGCCATGGAGCAGCTGGGTAAGCGCAAGATTGCCTTCTTCTTTACCCGTGAATATCTGGCAGAAGACAGTATTTCTGAATATATGAAACAGCGCTCAAATGGAGTGCCTTATATTGCCAATATGCAACTAAGTCGTGAAGATGCCATTGAATTACTGGCTTCAGGCAAGGCCGAAGCGGTATCTTTTGGCAAAGCTTATATTGCCAATCCGGATCTATATGAACGTCTGCTCGAAGATGCGCCGCTGAATGAACTGAAGCTGGAAAATATGATCGGAACCAATGTCGCGGAAGGCTATATTGATTATCCGACATTGGCTGAAGCAGAAGCTTTAACTACAGTAGAATAATCTAAAAATGAGCCACATTGATTAACATGTTGATGTGGCTCTGCTATATTCTGCCGATTAAATCTTTGGACAGGGGCGCAATGTGGCCACTCCATTTTGGTATAATGCAGCCTTGGCGCTGGTTAAACCCTTATATCAATCGCGTATTCGTAAACGTGCGACCGATCCTGAACAATTACAACAAGAACTGACAGAACGTTTTGGCCCGTTTCAGCCACCCAAAAACCTGCATGCTATCTGGTTTCATGTGGTGTCGGTGGGCGAAACCAACGCGGCCCAACCGTTAGTTGAACATTATTTAAAACTCGGTCATCCGGTGCTGGTCACCAATACCACCAAAACCGGTCAGGCCCGGGTAAAATCGCTGTTCTTAAAGCCACCTTACTTAGACTTATTTCAGGCCGTGTATTTGCCTGCTGACCAGAAAACCTTAATTCGTGAGTTTTATCAAAAATATCAGCCGAAACTTTTATTGCTGATGGAAACTGAACTTTGGCCGAATCTGCTGGATCAGGCACCCCAGTTTAATGTGCCAAGTGTATTGTTGAATGCGCGTCTGTCCGAAAAATCCGCCAAAGGCTATGCCAAGGTCAAAGGTTTGACCCGTGGCATGCTCAAGAATTTAACTGGTCTTTTGGCACAGGATACAGCTACCCAGCAACGTTATATCCAGTTGGGAATCGCAGCTGAAAAAACCCAAGTTTTGGGCAATATCAAATTTGATATTACTGCGCCCGAGCGCTTTATTCATCAGGCAGATCAATTGAAACAGGAGTGGCAGTTAGGGGGGCGAAAGATCGTCACGTTAGCTAGTACTCATGCTCCTGAAGAAAAAGAAATTCTGAGTGTTTTAAAAGCTGCTTTAGAAGCTGATCCATATTTGGTCTGTATTGTGGTACCGCGCCATCCGGAACGTTTTGATGAGGTGTTCCAAGCTGCACAGTCTTTGGGATTGAAAATCCAGCGTCGAAGTCTAGGGCAACATATTAAAGCAGATACCCAGGTTTATTTGGCCGATTCGATGGGTGAAATGTGGCTTTGGTATGCTTTGAGTCAGGCATGTTATGTGGGTGGTTCTTTAAATGAACCAGGTGGTGGACATAATATTTTGGAGCCGATTGCGCTGAATGTGCCGACTGTTTTAGGCAAAAACTATTTTAATTTTCAGACCATCGTGGATGAGTTTGTTCAATCGGATGCAGTCGCAGTAGTACAGAATGTCCAGCAGGCTGCAGAAGTATTACTGGAACTTTTGCAAGATCAGGTTAAGGCGGAAAACTTGAATGCGGCAGCGCAGCAAATTATGCAGTTAAATACAGGATCGCTTGCCAAGCATATTCAGGTGATTGATCAGTATCTTTAATTTACCTTGATAAGTAACAGATATTGGATTTACCAAGACGGCAGGGATGCCGTCGTTAGGCTGATGATACAGGGAAGTATCATCAACCTAACAAAAGCGTTTTGCCTACTTTTACGCTGTAAAAAGTAGGGAGAAGCCTACACGATGATAAGTCACTATAGAGCTTTATTTAAGGCTTGTCCTACAATAACCGAGTTTCGATTTGGCTTAGTATTTCTTTGTATTTCTTTTTCAAAGTGATTACCTTACTTTTGTCGGGCCATGAAGGGCATACCCTGCAAGACAAAAGCCCTTTATTTCACTGATGCTGCATCCCTGCAGCACAGTGAAATTGGCGACATCCCTGTCGCCACCCTCTAGCCAATAGAGGGATATATCATATTTTTTTGGTCTTCTTTTTTATGAACATCATCCTGCTTGATTCACGTCAAACCGAAGCTGAATTCTGGTCCATTACTTCCACTCGGCAACTGGAACATTTACAGCAGCGTTTGCAGATTCAGGTGGGGGATACGTTAAAAGTCGGAATTCGGGAAGGTCAGCGTTACCTGACTGAGATTGTCGAAATCTCTGAAAAAGCAGTGCGCTTGAAACCGCTGCAACAAGAAACTGTTCCAGAAAAATTGCCAGTGACTTTAATTGTGGCTTTACCACGTCCGAAGGTGCTGCGCCGTCTGATCATGGACAGTGTCACTTTGGGCGTTGAAAAAATCATTTTACTGCATAGCTACCGCGTTGATAAAAGCTATTGGCAAACGCCATTTTTACAACAGTTAAATCATTATATCGAGTTGGGACTGGAACAGGCAGGGGATACGGTTGCTCCGAAAATCGAGCTGTATAAACGCTTTAAACCCTTTGTTGAAGACATCTTGCCAGGATTGATTAGTACGGATGGTCCGGCTTATGTGGCACATCCTTATGCAGAGCAGGCGATGCCATTTGCTATTGATCATCCCTGTACGATTGTTATCGGTCCGGAAGGCGGATTTATTCCATATGAAGTTGATTTACTCATAAAAAACGGCTGCCAGGCTGTGAGTCTGGGCAACCGTATTATCCGTACAGAAACTGTGATTCCTTATGTTTTAGGTCGACTGTTTAGCACGTGCTGAAGCTTCTTCATTGCCTTCGCCACGATAGACTTTGACTTCCTGTACCGGATAAGGAATCGAAATATTATGCTCGGCAAAAGCCTGAATCACCCGTTCCTGCACCGCACTGATTGAAGTTCCGGTGCCGGTTTCAGTGGTATCGACCCACCAGAAAGCTTTTAGGGTAATAGAAAAGTCAGCCAGCGCCGTTACGTTGACACTAAAGCCTGGCTGGCTCAGGATGGTTGGATCTTTATCTAAAATAGCGGTGATCAGGTCCTTGGCTTTCTGGATGTCATCTTCATAGCCGATGCCCACCACGAATTCGCAGCGGCGACGGGTATAGGCGGTATTGACAGTCACTGCACTGGTGTAGACCGTAGCATTTGGAATGACGATACGACGGCCATCCGGGGAACGTAAAAAAGTTGCACGAATCTGGATATCTTCGACCGTCCCTTCCATGCCATTCACGATAATGTCATCGCCAATCTTGAACGGTTCACTGAGCAGAATTAACACGCCAGACAGCAGGTTCTGGAAAATATCCTTGAAGGCAAAACCAATCGCGACCGAACCAATTCCGAGGGCACTCATCAGCTGACCCGGGGTAAAGCCAGGAACAGCAATCACCAGTCCAATCAGAATACCAAAGAAAATAATAAAGGTACTGCCGACACGGTTGAGGACCAATACCAGATTCTGGCGGGTATAAGAACGGTTTTCCAAAGTTTTACGTACGAAAAACTTGAAGACTTTGGAGAGTAACCAGAAAATCGTAATCACGATCAGTGCGATACAGAAATAAGGCACACGCTCCCAGAAGCCCTCCATGATTTTGTCAATAGTGCTGTAGGCATCATTATACTTGGCGGTATGTTCAATCACGGTCTTGGTCGTTTTTTCAGTTGCCTGATGTAACAACTCCGTGGTGCCCTCAGTTACCTGGCTTAAGGTATTGTTTTGCTCTGCCACAAAAATTCCACAATTCAAATTTTGCCTATTTTGCCTGATGTTCAGCAAAAAATTAATAAGGGCTCGAAGTCACCATTGGATAATTTTAAAAATAACGGCGCTGTTGTTAAAAGTATTTGGTGGTTTTTTGCATCATTTCCGTGGGGGTAGGTGTTTGTTCTTCACCGCTCATATAACTGAATAAAGCGATAGATCCCAACAGGCTAAGCAGGGTCAGGATAATCATCAGCCAGGCCAGAATTTTTTCCCAGAGCAAGGTCATCCGTGCCGGGCCATACTGATTAGTGCCTCGATCGCCCGAACCAAAAACGATATAAAGCCATACAAAAATGTTTACTAGCGGCAGCAAAAATAATAGCGCCCACCAGCCACTGCGGTTCATATCATGCAAACGGCGAACGGTCACCACTAAAGCGAAATACACATAGACCAGAACCATGGCCAGTACAACAATACTGGCCAAACCTTGCAGTGAAATCAGCCAGTTGGGATCCATGGAGTGGGTAGAAATATTCACAATATCAATGCTGAGACCCAGTGCGATACTGCCAAATAAAAAAATGAAATACAGAAATGCCGACCAGGCAATAAAGCTCAAGCGCCCGAAGCGACCTTTCATCGACAGGGGATGATCCGATGCAGGCAGCGCAGGCGGGCTAAAGTAGGGAGATTCAGGCGATTTCATAAAGCGTATCCTGCTAAATCAGATGAAATAACCACAAGCGGTCAATTTTATTTTTAAGGGCTGTGCTACAGATCATACACATTTGCGCAGAAGATTCTGTACTGTAAGTTGTGGTTTATTTTGATTGAATTTGTATAAATAATCTACGACGAAAGCATGATTGCCGGATTTGAAATAAGCAGGCCATACTGCCATTATGCATAAAAAACAATCAACAACGCAGCATTAACCTCTCGTGATGAGATAGAACAAAATCAAGGAAGTGACCTATGCAAGAGATCTATCCAGTACCCGAAGAATTTAAAAAAACAGCACGTACGCTCGAAGACCAGTACTTTGAACGTTATCAATATTCTATAGAACAGCCAGATAAATTTTGGGCAGAACAGGCGCAACGTCTGGACTGGATCAAGCCCTTCACCCAAGTCAAAAATACCAGCTTTAACAAAGACGATTTTAAAATCGAATGGTTTGCCGATGGTCAGCTCAATGTCAGTGCCAACTGTCTGGATCGGCACCTGAAAGAACATCCTTATAAACCGGCCATCATCTGGGAAGGGGATCATCCTTCGCGGCACAAGATTATTTCCTTTGCCGAGCTGCATGATGAAACCTGCCGTTTTGCCAATGTGCTGAAGAAAAATGGCATCCAGAAAGGCGACCGGGTCATGCTGTATATGCCGATGGTTTCTGAAGCTGCGATTGCTATGTTGGCCTGTGCCCGGATCGGGGCGGTGCATTGCGTGGTATTTGGTGGTTTCTCGCCAGATTCTTTGGCCAGCCGGATTGAAGACTGTCAGGCGAAAATGGTGATTACTGCGGATTCCGGCATGCGCGGCGGTAAGGCCATTCCACTGAAAGCCAATGTCGATGAAGCACTGAAACTGGCGGGTACAGACTCGATTCAAAATGTAATGGTGGTACACCGCACCGGTAACCCAATTGAAATGCAGGAAGGACGTGATCTGTGGTATCACACGGAAATTATGTCAGTGAATGACATCTGTCCACCCGAACCGATGAATGCCGAAGATCCGCTGTTTATCCTGTATACCTCAGGTTCCACCGGCAAGCCCAAGGGCGTGATGCATACCACTGGCGGTTATCTGACCTATGTGAATTGCACCTTCCGTGAAGCATTTGATATCAAGCAGGATGATGTATTCTGGTGTACCGCAGATGTGGGCTGGATCACCGGGCATTCCTATGTACTGTATGGGCCACTTTCGAATGGTACCACCACCGTGATGTTTGAAGGTGTGCCGCAATATCCAAGCTGGGCGCGTACTGGACATATTGTTGATAAGCATAACGTGACCATTCTCTATACTGCACCGACCGCGATCCGCGCCATGATGCGTGAGGGCGATGCTTTTGTACGGGAAAGTGACCGTAGCAGCCTGAGAATTTTAGGATCGGTCGGTGAGCCAATTAATCCGGAAGCCTGGAACTGGTACTACACCGTGGTCGGTGAAAGCCGCTGTCCCGTCATCGATACCTGGTGGCAAACCGAAACTGGCGGTTTTATGATTACGCCATTGCCGGGTGCGACTGATTTAAAACCAGGTTCTGCGACACGGCCTTTCTTCGGGGTACAACCGGCTATTGTCGATGCTGATGGCAAGGAACTGGAGGGTGAAGCTGAGGGAAATCTGGTGATTAAGGATTCCTGGCCGGGTCAGATGCGTACCATTTGGGGAGACCCGGAGCGTTTTATTGAAGCTTATTTCTCTACCTATCCCGGTACTTATTTTACCGGAGATGGGGCGCGTCGCGATAAAGATGGTTATTACTGGATTACCGGTCGTGTCGATGATGTCCTGAATGTATCCGGACACCGCTTAGGTACAGCAGAAATTGAAAGTGCACTGGTGGCGCATGAATCCGTGGCTGAGGCCGCTGTAGTCGGGATGCCGCATGACATTAAAGGCCAGGGAATTTGTGCTTTTGTGACCTTGCAGGCTGATGTGGCCAGTTCAGATCAATTACGTGCCGAACTGGTCAGCTGGGTGCGCAAGCTTCTTGGTCCGGTAGCGACCCCGGATGCGCTGCACTGGGCACCGGCTTTGCCAAAAACCCGTTCCGGGAAAATTATGCGTCGGATATTGAGAAAGATTGCAGCCGATGAGCTGGATAGTCTCGGAGATACTTCAACCCTGGCTGAACCGCAAGTGGTGGATCATCTGATTGCAGAGGTACAGCGTAATAACGCTTAAATTTAAGCTTTTCCAATACCGGCATCCCGCCGGTATTTTTATATCGGGAATAAGCTCTGCATGCTTTCGGATATAGTGACAGGCTGCAATCTGCTAAGCTCAAGCCATGCTGAATATAGGTCCAAAAACAATGAATATACGACAATCATATCTCGATCAGTTGCCCTTAGAGATTGCCCGGCAACTGGCTGAAACTTTCGCCCAGACTGCAGCAGAACGGGATAAACAGGGGGGGAATCCCAAAGCCGAACGTGACCTGATTCGCCAGAGTAGCTTGCTTGGCCTGTCTATTCCGAAGCACTATGGTGGTCAGGGTGCCGACTGGCAGACCATTTTTAGCACCATTCAGACCATTGCCCAAGTCGACAGTTCATTGGCCCATGTCTACGGCTTTCACCATTTGCTGATTGCGACCGTTCAATTATTTTCTCAACCTGAACAATATGGTGCGTGGTTTGAACAGACTGCCCAAAATAATCTGTTTTGGGGTAATACTCTAAATCCACTGGATCGTCGTACCACAGTTACAAAAGTTTCAGAAAACGAATATATTTTCCATGGTGATAAAAGCTTCTGCTCAGGTTCGATTGATTCGGATATGTTGCTGTGTTCAGGTTATGACGAAGCAGGAAAATTACTGATAGGAGTGATTCCTACCTGGCGAGAGGGCGTGAGCTTTCTGGGCGACTGGAACAATATGGGCCAACGCCAGACCGACAGTGGTACCAGCCATTTTGAGCAGGTCAAAATTCATGAAGATGAATTGCTGTTAAATCCCGGTCCACTGAGTACGCCATATTCCAGTCTACGGCCTTTGATTGCCCAGCTGATTTTTGTGCATCTGTTTTTGGGCGTGGCAGAAGGGGCATTTGACGTCGCCAAGCAGACCGTACAAACCCAAAAAGCCTGGTCCAAATCACTGGCAGACGATGCAGTGAATGATCCTTTTATCCAGAAGCATTTTGCCGAGTTTTATGTACAACTGGAAAGTGTACGCTTACTGGCAGATAAAGCGGTTCAGACTTTACAGGCAGCCTGGGAGCTTGGGAATGATTTAACAGCTGAGCAGCGCGGTGAAGTCTCAGTTGCCATTGCCACAGCCAAAATTGCCGCAACCAATACCTCTCTCTATATTACCCAGAATATTTTCCAGGTGATGGGTGCGCGGGCCACCACGGCCAAGCTCAATCTGGACCGTTTCTGGCGTAATGTCCGCACCCAGACCTTGCATGATCCGATCGATTATAAGTATCAGGAAGTGGGGGAATGGGTGCTGACTGGAAAAGTGCCTGATCCAAGCTTTTATTCCTGATCTGAAAATAAAACAGCCTCTTTATCAGAGGCTGTTTTATTCTGGATGAAAAAGTTTGGTTTTAAATTTGCTTGAAAGCTTCAATCGCTCTTACACGAGAGGCTTTTAAATCCACGATCGGTTTTGGATAATCCAGTGCAAGATCCAGATTTTTGGCATAGGGGTCATGAATGCTTTCGGCATCCAGATGCGCCAGTTCTGGCACCCATTGACGGATGTAATCTCCATTCGGATCAAACTTCTGTGACTGGCTGACCGGGTTAAAAATCCGGAAATAGGGTACGGCATCCATGCCGGTCGAAGCACACCATTGCCAACCGCCATTGTTCGCCGCCAGATCACCATCAATCAGATACTGCATAAACCAGCGTTCTCCCAAGCGCCAGTTTATCAGCAGGTTTTTACATAGAAACATCGCAGTAATCATGCGCACCCGGTTATGCATCC
This sequence comes from Acinetobacter lwoffii, assembly GCF_024129855.1. Classification (GTDB taxonomy): domain Bacteria; phylum Pseudomonadota; class Gammaproteobacteria; order Pseudomonadales; family Moraxellaceae; genus Acinetobacter; species Acinetobacter lwoffii_L. The sequence goes on along the minus strand of NZ_JAMXXC010000006.1, from coordinate 94,603 downwards.
AGCCAGTGGCCCGCATTTGCCGCATACCGGCATCGACAATCGGAATCCCGGTTTGTCCTTGTTGCCATGCAGCCAGATCTTCAGGTGCATTGCGCCACTGGATTTTATCGGTATTTTCCTTAAAAGGCCGATGTCTGGATACACGGGGAAAATCAAACAGGGTATGTAGATAAAACTCGCGCCAGAGCAGTTCATCCAGCCAGGTCTGCTGACCGATATCATCAATCTGGAAATATCCATCCTTAAACAGGGTCTGCATACATTGACGGATTGAGAGGATGCCTATATTCAGATACGGTGACAGGCGACTGGTGCCATCGACTGCAGGTAGATCTCGAACGGTTTTATAATGAGCCATTTTATCCTCGATAAAATCATCGAGCAGCTCAAAGGCAGCTTGATCTTTTGTAGGCCAGAGCTGGGCAGTATGATCGACAGAATAATCAGCCGCAAATTTTTGAAGATCAAAGCTGGTCAGCTGGTCTGGTAATTCAAGCGGATCTTGAGGCTGAATGGCAGGATAGCAGCCTGGTATATTCTGAATCAGTCGCTCATAGCACTTTTTCTTGAATGCGCTATAGACCTGATAGGGTTGATTGGACTGATTGCGGATACTGGTCAGTGGAAACAGGCTGCGATCATGATACAGCTCGACCCGGATCTGCTGCTGTTCCAGTATCTGCTGTACCTGTGCATCACGTTGCAGTTCATGCACGCCCACTTCAATATTGGCATGTAGCGTATCAATCTGCAGTTTTTGGCACAGGCTTCGCATTTCGGCCGGCAGGTCTTGCCATAAGGGAACATTTAAAATGATTAATGGAATATTCAGCTGCGCTAACTGCTGCTTTAAGATAATGAGTCGACGCAGATAAAAATCGATTTTAATCCGGGCATCCTGATGCAGCTTCCATTGTTCGGGAGAGAGCACCATCACTGCTATACAGCTGCCTTGCTGGGTGGCATGCCAGAGCGCGGCATGATCATGAATGCGGAGGTCTTGACGAAACCAGATCAGTTGCATTGTTAAAATTCTTGGAAAGTCGTTAGTGCAGAATTTTAAGGAATTGATGGTCTTAAACCTAGCCAGACAACAATTTTATCACATAAAAAAATCCCCCAAGCCGAGCCTTGAGGGAGGGAGTGAATCTGCTGAGATTTATTTGAATAATTATACGGGCTCAGCTTCTTCTTGCTGCACAGGCGTTGCCTGTTGTGCTTCAAGCTCACGGACCAAAGGCAGCACCTTCTGGCCAAAATATTCGACTTCTTCAATAAAGTGCAAAAAGCCTGACAGAATTAGATCGACACCGACTTTTTTCAGCTCGATAATCCGTTCAGCAATCTGCTGCGGTGTCCCGATCAGATTGGTGCGGAACCCGTCATTGTATTGCACCAGATCTTCAAAGGTGGATTGGGCCCAGTTGCCTTCACCTTCCTGACTTGCCGTGCCAGCTTCACGGGTCGCTTCACCAAAGGATTTTACTGCCTGCACATTGGCCTTGCTAATAATTTCCTGCAATACAGCCTGAGCTTCTTCTTCGGTATCCCGTGCAATCACAAAGGCATTTACGCCGATTTTCACCGAGTGATGATTTGCCTTGGCTTTTTCACGAATATCATCGATCTGTTTTTTCAGCTCTTCCGGGGTATTGCCATTGGTGAAGTACCAGTCAGATACGCGAGAAGCCATATCACGTGCTGCCCGGGAACTGCCGCCCTGAAAGATTTCAATATGCGGTTTTTGTAGTGGTTTCGGACTCAAGGTATAGTCTTTAAATTGATAATATTTACCTTCAAAATTAAAGTTATTCTGGGTCCAAACCCCTTTCAGGCTACGGATAAATTCTTCCGAACGGGCATAACGCTCGTCATGCTCCGGCCACTCTTCCCCAATCGCATCAAACTCACCGCGGAACCAGCCACTGACCACATTGATCGCGATCCGGCCATTGCTCAGATGGTCAATCGTCGCCAGTTGTTTTGCAGCCAGTGCCGGCTTCCATGGACCCGGCAGAATCGCGGCAATGACTTTCAGGCGTTCAGTTTTGGCCAGAATGCCATGACTGAAGCTGACCGATTCATGCTGGTTTTCTGCGTTATAGCCGGCAGTAAAACGGATCTGGGTCAGGGCATAATCAAAGCCTGCCTGTTCAGCGGTTTGTGCCAGACGCACGTTATAGTCATAGCTCCAGTCGGTGCGCTGCTCGATATTACTAACCACCAGGCCACCACTGACATTCGGCACCCAATAGGCAAATACGATATTTTTATCATTCGACATATTCATCACCCTCTGCAATGCTGTGTTCAAGCCACTTGAGTCTTTGGTGCTTTCTTGCTGTGCAAGCGCGATTCTGCGGCATCCAGGCTCGGCACGGCTGCTGAAGGCAGCACTTCTTCCTGTTCGATCTGCTTGTTAATGCCCAGATTTTGACTGGCTTGAATGGTTTTTTCTTTGATGACTTCAGCACGTTGTCCCTTGGCTGGTGCCCATTCAAGAATCGGCAAGGCACGCGCCACAGCTAGGGTAATCCGGTCGCGGAGCAATTCACTGTGAATGGTATATTCAGGGGTGAAATCGCGGTCGGTGGCATAGACCCCAATCGGTAAAGTCTGTGCCTGAAAGAAGCTGAATAAAGGACGCAGTTGATGTTCAAGCACCAGCGCATGACGGTCACTGCCACCAGAAGCTGCCAGTAATACCGGAACATCGACCAGCGCCGTTTGCTCAACAAAGTCAAAGAAATGCTTGAACAGGCCGGTAAATGAAGCGCGGTACACAGGAGTGCCAACAATCAGCGCATCTGCGGCTTCTACTGCTGCCAGATCATTCTGAACGCGTTGCGGCAACTGATTGCGATAAATCGCGCCGCCCAAGAGCGAACCAATTTCACTAAATTTAATGAAATGCACATTGATTGGTGTCGCTTCCCCAAGCTCATCCAGAATGGCCTGAACCAAGGCTTCGGTTTTTGAGGGGTGATTTAAACCGCCAGATACGGCAACAATATTTAAGGGTTTTTGCGCATTAAAATTAGACATATTTAGAACCTGAAAATAGGGTTAATCTCGGAATGACCCTATTAATCCCGATTCAGCGAAGGGCTGTAAAATAACGAAAAGCTGAAAAGTTATCTGATTTTGCGATATACGACAAAGGCCTGATTTTTAAGGAAGGTTTTGTGGGTAAGTGAATGATATTTATATTTATATTGAATAAAGATAAGCTTTTTCAGTGAGGAATAAGTGATATATAAAAAAGTGATGAGAATTAAACAATTATTGCAATAGTGCAAAAATGGGCAATTTTGAAGAAAAACTGCATATTATTTTAAAAATTGTAGTGTCTTGCATATCCTTAACTGGGTTGTGTGGTTAGAATAGGGACTACCGTGCCAAGATCTCTCACGTTGCCTATGAATATTTTAATCGTTGATGATCATCCACTATTTCGTCATGCCTTGATTCAAGCTGTACGTTATAGCCTGCCACAAGCCCAGATTCATGAAACTGCGGCAGTCAATGAATTTTATGAACGTCTAGAAAATGGCCCTGAGCCTGATCTTGTGCTCTTGGATTTAAACCTGCCGGGCGCTTCCGGCTTTTCTGCCCTGGTGCATGTCCGCGCACAGTATCCGTCTTTACCGATTATTGTCGTGTCTGCGCATGAAGAAGTCAGTATCATCCAGCGTGCCATTGCACATGGGGCGATGGGCTATATTCCTAAATCTGCCCATCCAAGCCATATCGGTGAAGCGATTCGTGAAGTGCTGGAAGGTGAAATCTGGTTACCGCCAAATCTGCCAGCCAATATGAATTTTGATCCGCGTGCTGCCGATGAAACGGCTTTGGCAGAACGGATCCAGTCTTTGACGCCGCAACAGTTCCGGGTATTGATGATGGTGGCTGAAGGTTTATTAAACAAGCAGATCGCTTATGAGCTGGATGTGTCAGAAGCGACGATTAAAGCACATGTGACTGCAATCTTCCGTAAGCTGGGTGTACAAAACCGCACACAAGCGGTATTGGCCATTAATGCACTGAATATTGAAGACCGTAAAATGTAAGTTCTGCATAACCGAATTGAAAAAGACCTCCAAGGAGGTCTTTTTTTATGGGCGAAATCTGCAAAATTGAGTGCAAAGGCTTGAGTCAGCTAGGCGATATAATCCTGCTTGCGAGTGAAATCATCGCAAAACAATGGATTTAAGGCACATTGCAATTCGTCAATCTGCTCTTCGGTGACATAACCTTTCGATTTCAGATATTCCGCCACGCGATCATCACGCAGACTCAGGAAAGTCGCATCATAGACACCGAGATCGACAAATAGTGCTGCAGTTTCCAGACTGTTAAAACGATCCAGATAAACTTCATTATCATACATCAGGAAGACATGTTCGTCGCGCGTATTCGGATCGACATGTAAACGTTGTGCCAGTTCATGTGGGCAGGTTTTGATAAATAACAGATCAGACAGCTCATCAAATTGGCTGGTGTCCAGGCAATCTTCTTCATTTTTGACTTTACCTAGCCAGGCCTTAAAGACCAGTACCGCGCCACCACGCAGCAACATGCTCCAGATCTGATGACGGGTCTTTGCCGGAAGATCCTCTGTTTCAGCTTCTAAAGACTGAATCAGCTTGTCTTCCTGTTCAGCAATCTTTTCAAATAGACCCAGACCTTGCGGCTTGTAGGCATAAGGTTCAAAGACATCAAAATGTAATTCATCAAAGACTTGCAGTGCCAGAGGGACTGCACTCTGATACAGCGTTTCCAGTGCCTGATACTGGGCATCATTCAGCTTGCTGTATTTAAAGATCTGTGCCCAGTCAATGCTTGGCAATAAGGCATTGGCGCCATATTGACGGTGAAACTGCTGGGTCTGATTCAGGCCATGGTTTTGATCTATGTTCATATGAAGAACTCCGATATGCAGAAATAGATCAGCGACCAAAAAAATTAAGGCTACATGAGATGGAAACTGATCGTTTCTTATTCCTCTATTTTTAGAGCCAAGTACAAGGGATAAAAATACGACTAAAGTTATAGTAGTGGAAAATTACTCTTTAATTTTTATTAAAAACAATAAGATAATTAATTGTAACTAAGTGTACACATGTACATTAATACATTCGTCAGTTTTTGCCATAGTGAATTAAAAAATGAGCATTTTGGTCAATTTATTCAGCTGTATTTTCGGCATATTTGCTGCTTTTAGCACATTAGAATAAATTTTATGCAAGCTAGGTAAGTTTATGTGGCAGTTGAGTATAAAAAATGCCCATCTCAAGGTTTGAAATGGGCATTGATCAGATCAGTATCTATTTAGGAATCAGAAATTTTCAGTCCAGATAACCATGAACGTAATGATGCCGGTTTCAGTGGTTTTTTCAGCAGAACAATATTCAGCTCTTTCAGACGTTGCGGTAATTCCGGATCGGAGTCAGCGGTAATCAAGGCGACCGGAATATCCTTTGAACGATGTTCCAGAATGAAATCCAGACCAATCTTGTCTTGGTTGAGATGCTGATCCACCAGCCAAACCTGAATATTTTCCTGCTGAATCAGCATGGCTGCTTGCTCAGGTTCGGTGGCTTTAAATACCTGATAGCCCCATTTGGTCAATAAGGTCGACATTCCTTCCAGAATGGTTTCATCATTATCCAGACATAGAATCTTAAAGGCCTTGCTCTTTAAAGGTACGGCCTGAACCGGTGCTGCAACAACTTTAGGTGCCTCAATCACAGGCACTTCAATCATAAAGCAGGAGCCTTTGCCCAGCGCAGAAGATACATGCACCGGATAGTCCAGCATGCTGGTCATGCGTTGTACGATCGCCAAACCTAGACCCAGACCCTGTTCACCCCAAGGTGAGGTGTGACCGCAACGTTCAAATTCCTGAAACAGCTTGATGCGCTGTTCTTCGGCAATGCCGGGTCCGGTATCCCAGACGCCAATGCGGATATGATTCGGTCTACTACTCGAACGTAACACACCCACCACCACTTTACCTCTGGCAGTATAACGCAACGCATTGCTGACAAAGTTCTGGATAATGCGGCGAATCCATTGTGGATCGGTATCAATCCAGAACTGTGCATCATGCACACTGAACTTGATACCACGCTGTGCAGCGATGGATTTGAACTGGAGTTCCAGATCGCTGAGCAGGTCATGCAGCGGATAAGCCTGACGTTTCGGCTGAATGGTGCCGCCTTCCAGTCGGGCAATATCCAGCAGGGCAGACAACATGCTTTCTGCACCATGCAAAGCACGATCCAGTTGTTGTAAGGTCTTGCGGTCTTCATCATTCTGCACGCTTTGTTCGAGTGCGGTACTGAACAGGCGCGCGGCATGCATTGGCTGCAACAGGTCATGACTGGCGGCTGCAATGAAGCGGCTTTTTGACATATTGGCCTTATCGGCCTGTTCACGCGCCAGTTGCTGCTCGGACAATGCATCGGCCAGCTGCTGGGTACGGTCCTGAACGCGGGCTTCAAGCACGGCTTCATTTTCACGGAAGGCAGTAATATCGGCGAAAGTGGTAACGAACCCGCCGCCTTCGATCGGATTGCCGCGCATCTGAATCACCCTGCCATCTTTACGAATCCGTTCAAATTCATGGGCACTGCCGACCTGCATCCAGTGAATCCGTTTCCGTACATGTTCTTCAACCGAGCCTGGGCCACATTCACCACGTTCAGCATTATAACGGATCAGGTCGGCGATCGGACAACCGACATAGACAATATCGGTCGGATAATCGAACAGTTTCAGATACTGATTGTTCCAGGCTACCAGGCACATATTTTCATCAACTACGCTGACCCCTTGGGTCATGTGATCAATCATGGTCATGATCAGGTTCTGATTGAAGCGTTGCCATTGCGAGGCCTGATCGAGAATATTGGCGACTTGACCCAATGCCAAACCATTGTTGACCATGGCTGTGGTGAGCAGGGTACGTGCTGAAGCTGCCCCGATAGTTCCGGCCAGATACTGTTCGGTGAAACGCCACCACATGCCATTGGCACTGCTGTTTTCATTCAGCTCAACACTGTTTTGGGTGCAGAACTGCTGGAAAGCGCGTGTGGTTGGGCCTTCGCCGGTAATGCGTTTAGCTAGGGTAATCAGATCACCGACTTTTAAACGGGCGACATCCTGATGCGAATAGCTGACTTCGGTTGAAGGGCTCTGCGAGGGTAGTGGCTTGGTTTCATAATAGAAGAAACTTTCGGCTTGAATCTGTTCGGCAATACTCGGCCGGAAAATACGGGAAATCCAGATATACAGCAGGGTATTTAAGCCCAGTGCCCAAACTACTCCATGCGTGAGCGGATCAAAAGACTCAAAACCGATCAGGGCTTCCGGTCTTAACCAGTTCCAGCCAAAAGGTCCTTGATTCAGCAAGCTTTGGCTAAAGCTGCTATAGGCTTCTGGCAGGCTTCGCAAAATCGTTGGAAACAGCAGGGTATAAGCCCACAAGGCAAAACCGGTCAGGAGTCCAGCATAGACACCCTGTTTACTACCGCCACGCCAGTACAGGCCACCAATTAATGCTGGGGCGAATTGTGCCACCGCACTAAATGCCAACAGACCAAAAACCGACAACTGGTCAATATCATTAAAGAAATTGAAGAACAGGAAGCCCATCAACATCACGCCCAGAATACAGACCCGGCGGGTAAATTTCAGCACCAGCGGCAAGCGTTTGTCATGCCGGGAAATCAGCTTTAAACGCCACAACGCCGGCATGATCAGGTCATTGCTGAGCATGATTGACAGTGCCACGGAAGACACCAGCAGCATCCCGGTAGAGGCAGAGAAACCACCCAGAAATGCCAATAAGGTCAACCAGTCCTGATTATAGCTAAGTGGTAAGGACAGGACCGCCACATCCGGAATGGCCAGATATTGCGGTGCAGCATGTAGCGCCCAGCTGGCAATTGGAATAATCGCCAAGGTAGTCAGAATCAAATAAACTGCAAACCAACGCCGCGCACCACGAATATGTTTTTCATCACGTAGCTCAACCACAGCTACATGGAACTGACGCGGCAGGCAGATAATGGCCAGTGCCGCGAGCAGGGTCTGAATCCAGAAACTTTGTGGCACGCCAAACAGTTGTACATCATGAAAAGTAGTGCTGATATCGGTACTGATCTGTGCCAGATTTTCTGGTGCTTCAAACATAAAGAAACAGGCAACTGCCAGCAGGGCGAAGAGTTTGACAAAAGACTCAAATGCCACGGCCAGCATCAGGCCGCCATGCTGTTCAGTATTGGCAATCTGCCGGGTACCAAACATCATCGCCAGTATTGCCAGAACCCCAGTCAGAAACAGTACGCCATTGGTCGTGCCGGTTACACCTGCGGAAGGTTCCAGAATGACGGCGGCACTTAAGGCAATCGCACGTAACTGCAAGGCCAGATAAGGCACAATCGCTACCACCGCCAGAATGGTTACCAGCGAGGCGAGGGGACCACTTTTACCATAGCGTGCTGCGACAAAGTCAGCGATCGAAGAAATGGCATGATGCTGTCTCACCCGTCCCAGACGACGCCAGATGTCATAGCCGACGGCAACGAAGAGCAGCGGACCCAGATAGATCGGCAGGAAAATAATCCCTTCACGTACCGCAGCACCCGTGGCGCCATAAAAGGTCCAGGAGGAACAGTAGACGCCTAAAGTTAAACTAAACAATAGCATGCGCCCACGGGTACTCAGCCGGCTGGCATGTTTTTCCCCGTAGAAAGCGCAGATAAAGAGTAATGCGATATAGAGGGCGAGTACCCCTATGATGAGCCAACTGTTCATATAGCCTGATGTGTACTGAGCATGCCGCTATGATAACGCATCGTGAACGCTACAGTTTAAATTGATCATTTTTTAACGACCAAAGTCTAAATTACAAGCACCTACGATTATTGTTAACTTGCAACAGTGATAATTCGAATTAAAAAATAGGCAGCCCAAGGTTGGGCTACAGGAGTAGTAATTATGGATGAGGTACAAGTAGATCGTATTCTACAAAATCCAAAATTCAAGGAAATGGTCCGCAAGAAAAGTATGCTCAGCTGGACGTTGACCGGCATTATGCTATTTGTCTATGTGGGTTTCATGTTGCTGGTTGGTTACAACAAAGAATTTCTATTGTCTTCAATTTCAGGTGGTGTGACCACGTGGGGTATTCCACTTGGTCTGGGTATCATTGTCCTGTCGTTTATCTTGTGTGGTGTGTATTCCTACATTGCCAATAACAAACTTGATCAATTGACTGAAGAAGCAATCCGTGAAGTCGAAGCGATTGCTCATGAAAAAGGACACCACTAAGATGAAATGGAATTCTCTTATTGCCTTGGCGACCACGACAGTGGCTTCAGGCGTTGCATTCGCTGGTCCTGATCTGGGTGCAGCAGAACAGCAGGCGACCAACTGGCATGCGATTATCATGTTTGTGATTTTCGTAGGTGCTACGCTGTTTATTACCAAATGGGCAGCAAAACAAACCACCAATACCAAAGACTTCTATACGGCCGGTGGCGGTATTTCTGGTTTCCAGAATGGCCTGGCGATTGCCGGCGACTATATGTCAGCTGCATCGTTCCTGGGTATTTCCGCGATGGTGTTCCTGTCCGGTTTTGATGGCTTGCTTTATTCACTGGGTTTCATGGTGGGCTGGCCGATCGTATTGTTCCTGGTGGCAGAACGTCTGCGTAACCTGGGTAAATACAACCTGTCAGACGTAGTGTCTTTCCGTCTACAGGAAAAACCGGTACGTACCTTGGCTGCTTTAAGCTCGCTGGTTGTGGTTGCATTCTACCTGATTGCACAGATGGTGGGTGCAGGTCAGCTGATCAAACTGCTATTCGGTCTGAACTATAACATTGCAGTCGTGATCGTTGGCTTGTTGATGATGGCCTACGTGATGTTCGGCGGTATGTTGGCAACCACTTGGGTACAGATCATCAAGGCGGTGATGTTGCTGTCTGGTGCAACCTTTATGGCATTCATGGTTATGAAAGGTGTGGGCTTCAGCTTTACCAACATGTTTGAACAGGCGATTGGTGTCTACTCAAAAGTACATGACTTGAGCCTGACAGATGCGACCAAAATCATGGGTCCGGGTAGTCTGGCATCTAATCCGATTGATGCGATTTCTTTAGGTCTGGCATTGATGTTTGGTACCGCAGGTCTGCCACATATCCTGATGCGTTTCTTCACGGTAAAAGATGCCAAAGAAGCGCGTAAATCAGTCGTAGTTGCTACAGGTTTTATTGGTTATTTCTACCTATTAACCTTCATCATTGGTTTTGGTGCGATTCTATATGTATCGAACAACCCGCAATTCCTTGATGTTGCGAAAATGGCTGTGACTGGCAAGCTGGAGCTGGTGGGTGGTAATAACATGGCGGCGGTGCACCTGTCTGATGCAGTGGGCGGCGACCTGTTCATGGGCTTCATTTCTGCAGTTGCATTTGCCACGATTCTTGCGGTCGTTGCTGGTTTGACCCTGTCAGGTGCTTCAGCAATTTCGCATGACTTGTATGCCAACGTTTTGAAGAAAGGCCAAACCACGCCTGAATCTGAACTACGTATGTCTAAAATCGCGACTTTAGGTCTTGCGATCTTCGCAATGATTCTCGGGATTCTGTTCGAGAAACAAAACGTAGCCTTCATGGTCGGCCTGGCATTCTCGGTTGCGGCATGTGCCAACTTCCCGGTACTGGTATTGTCTATGTTCTGGAAAGGCTTGACGACACGTGGTGCAGTTATTGGTGGTGTTGCCGGTCTGGTAACCGCAGTAACCTTGATTGTGCTGTCTAAAGCAGTATGGGTCGATACTTTGGGTATTTCTGATACGCCAGTGAACCCGTTCAATGGTCCTGCAATCTTCGCGATGCCATTGTCATTCTTGTGCTGCTGGTTGTTCTCTGTGACGGATAATTCGGCACAGGCTCAGGCAGAACGCAAAGCCTTTGATGCCCAGTTTGTACGTTCACAAACCGGTATTGGTATCTCAGGCGCATCGGATCACTAAGATCTGCGCTACGCTAAAAAAGCCCCGTCAGGGGCTTTTTTTATGGAGATATAATCAAGCTTTCTCTTTAGCATAAACGCCGTATTGAATTGAGATGGCTGGATTTGTGCAGCGTTATTTCAGTAATTTTCATACAAATCGCATATCTGCAAGCGGATTTAAGCGTGCTATGTTAAAAGCTGCTAACAATAACAATGTGTTCCCTACATGACGATAGTAACAAGAAGAGCAACAAGAAGGGCATTATGAAGCAATCTCTGCAACAGTTCTGGAACAGCTTTACCCATTTGCCCTCGGCATGGTTGTTGTGCCTGCAATTGCTGATCTTGATCTTGTCGGTATTGAGTTATGAAAGCGTGTCTTATCGGGCGGGAACCTGGGTGCTGGGTGTTCTGGTTTTGCTGGTGATTGCCAGAGTCATTCGCCAGACTCCGATGTTTACCATTTTAGGACTCAGCTTTGTCGCCGGCGCGATTTTCTTCTCCTCTTTGATTGTGCTGGGCCTGCGTTATACCTGGATCCATGTCACCGCCAACCTGTTTGAAGCCGGTGCTTATTTCAGTGCAGCCTATGGCCTGCTACGTTATATGTTTCATGACCGCTATCTGACCAAGGATGAACTCTTTGCCGCTGGGGCGGTATTTACCTTGCTGGCCTGGGGCTTTGCCTTTCTTTACAGTACTTGCCAGCTCTTGGTACCGTACAGCTTTTCAGATCCCGATCTGCAAGCCTATCAACCCTGGCTGGATCTGATTTTTCTCAGTTTCAGTGTACAGTCCGCAACAGGACTGTCCGATATGATGCCGGTCAGTCCGGTCGCACGAATGTTGGCGATTATCCAGATGTTTGTGGGGGTGATGTATCTGGCGCTGATTGTGTCCCGCTTAATTGCCTTGCAATATATTGCACGTCTACCGCATAAAAATAACGTGAAAAATAGAGAAAACCCGCCTGAGTAATGGAGTTCATCCTTTTATTGTATTTGTTACAGTAACTTAACGGCTTTATTTTGTGTCACCTCCTAAAATAGCAGGAGATCTAGCTCCCATAGATTGAATCTGTCTGATCATTCTGACCTTACCAATAATTATTTGACGCTGTTTGTCGATCCAATTTTTAAAAAATGGAGGATGTATGCCTTCCACGAAACCATCCTGGTTTGCCAATATCAATCCAAATGTTTTTATCAGTACTGTCGCTATTATTGCGATATTTTTAGCGTTGGTAGTATTTGCACCCGATGCTTTTTCAGTGTTCACCCAGCAACTGAACCAGTGGATTACCACTTCCTTTAGCTGGTTCTATGTATTGTCGGTGGCGATATTTCTCATCCTTCTGGTTTATATTGCTTTGTCGGATATGGGCAAAATCAAACTGGGGCCCGACCATAGTCAACCAAAATATAGCAGTGCTTCCTGGTTTGCGATGTTATTCACCGCAGGGATGGGGATTGGACTGATGTTCTTTGGTGTGGCCGAACCGGTGATGCATTATGTTACGCCACCTGCCGGTGAACCGGAAACTGTGCTGGCTGCACAACAATCTATGCGGGTTACCTTTTTCCACTGGGGCTTACATGCCTGGGCAATTTATACGCTTGTTGGCCTGTCGCTGGCTTATTTCGCTTATCGGCATCAATTACCTTTAAAAATCCGTTCGGCCTTGTATCCGCTGATTGGTCAAAAGATCTATGGTCCGATTGGAGATGGCGTAGATACCTTTGCCACTATTGGTACGGTATTTGGTGTGGCCACCACACTGGGTTTTGGGGTCACACAGATCAATTCAGGCTTGAATTACCTGTTTGGTGTTGAACAGGCACCTAGCACTCAGGTGATTCTGATCATTGTCGTGAGTACCATGGCAGCGACTTCCGTATTTTTTGGATTAGATAAAGGAATTAAACGTTTATCTGAACTAAATTTGGTGCTTGCACTGCTGTTGCTGATCTTTGTCTTTGTGGCGGGTCCGAGTATTTATCTATTACAGACGACTATTCAGAACGCCGGACAGTATGCTTCAAACCTGTTTGCTATGACCTTTAACTTGTATGCCTATCAGCCGAGTGGCTGGATTGGGGGCTGGACCATCATGTACTGGGCCTGGTGGATTTCCTGGTCGCCATTTGTTGGGATGTTTATTGCCCGGGTCTCGGAAGGGCGCAGTATTCGTGAATTTATCGTGGGTGTATTGCTGATTCCGACTGGATTTACCCTGATCTGGATGGGCTTTATGGGCAATGCCGCACTGTACAGCATTATGCATGAAGCCAATACTGGCTTATTAGAGGCAGTTCAGCGTGATTCATCAGTGGCCCTATTTGAGTTTCTGAACAATCTGCCTTTCAGCTCAGTGACCAGCATCATTGCAACTTTACTGGTCATGCTGTTCTTTGTGACTTCTGCCGATTCAGGGGCATTGGTGACTGATTATCTGACAGCGAAAAGTGATAATTCACCGACTTGGCAGCGTCTGTTCTGGACCGTACTCATGGCTTTATTAGCCATCATCCTTTTGCTGGCCGGTGGCTTAGAGGCCTTGCAATCGGCCACGATTATGAGCGCTTTGCCATTTACATTTATTATGCTGCTGATGTGTTGGGGATTAATCAAAGCCCTACATCTGGATGTCACCAAAATGCATGCACTGCAAGCCGCACGGATTACCCCGCGTGCGATCCAGAATCCACGCAGCTGGCAACAGCGCTTAGGCCTGATCATGCATTATCCGCATACTCAGGAAGAGGTGCAGCAGTATATTCACAATACGGTGAATAAGGCATTTCTCAGCTTTCAAAGTGAATTGAAACGGCGCCGATTACATGTAGCGATTAGCCCGCTAGAAGACGGTATACAGCTCCGTGTTGATCATCAGGATGAAATTAATTTTATCTATCAGGTCAATGCCACTCAGACTTTAAGTCCAAGCTTTATGGCTGAACTGGAGAATGCGGGAGTAGATTCCTATCAGGCAGAAGTCTTTTTAAGAGAAGGTGGGCAGGGTTATGATGTGATGGAGTGGACGCAAGAAGATCTATTGCAGGATATCATTGATCAATATGAACGTCATTTGCACTTCTTAAGTCTGGTACGTACGCCTGAGTAAACAGAGTCATAAAACAATAAAAAAGGACGCAATATGCGTCCTTTTTTGATTCAGAATCTAATCAGAAATTAGAAACGGAATTTGGCATTTACGCCGATCGTTTGAGTATCACGAACTTGAGCAGTTTGCGCAAGATTTGCTTCGTAGTTAGCATTTACATAAGATGCGCCAACTGCAACAGCAGGAGTGATGAAGTAGTTTACGTTCGCGCCCCAAGCTTTGTCTGGAGAACCAGCAAAGCTAGATTCCATATAAGATGCGCCAACGCTTAACTGTGGGTTAAGGAAAAGAGTTGTACCTAAGTTGTAGGCAGTATCTTCGCCATAAACTAGGCCACTTTCAAAACCAATTGACATGTTAGTACCGTCAATCGCGCCTACATATTTAGTGCGGGCAGTGATTGCGTCTTGGTCTTCATTGATTGTGCCAGATTCAAGAGCAGCTTTAGCAACACCGTTGTTAAACATGTTGAAAGCATCATAAGAAGTTTGGTCAGCAACGCTGGTATAACCCACAGCAACCAAGAAGTTAGGGATGAGTAATGCACCTAATTCTAATGCATAACGGTCACCATTGTCGTCTGCTTCACCCGCTTTGTTATCCGCGATGGTATGGCTATAAGAAGCGCTTGCATAAGCAGGAACAACTTTAGTTGGGATGTAAGCTTCACCTTTTACACCGAAAGTATGGTGCACAGTGCGGTCACCAAATTCTTGTCCGTCTTCGCCGTATGTATAAGCAGCAGAAACATTAGATGCTTGGTTTAAAAAAGCAGCTTCAGCTAAAGGACCTTTAGAAGCATCAACATTGTTGAAGTAGTAAGTACCTTGAACTGCACCAGTGAAGTCTTGTTCATTCACAGTGTTGTCGATGAACTCTGACTGACCTTGAACTTCAAATTGATATGCTTGAGCACCGGTCATGGCTAATAATAAAGCAGTGGCTAAACCGAGTTTTTTCATGATATTTACCGTTTTGTTACAAGATGTGTACAACTTTTGAACATATTGTATTGTAACAATTTATTAAGTCAATCCAATTCGAAATCGCTATTTTTTTAAGCTAAATCATTGTATTAATTTTGTGTAAAATTCAAGTATTAGACTCCGAAGCTATTTTATATAAAAACTCTTGTATAACAAAAATCTAGACTTTAAATATAGATTTTTAACTAAAGATTAAGGAGAAATTATGTTACTATTTAAATCACTTAATACGATTAAATTTTATTTAATTATCTATTAAAACAATTAAAAATAGGTGAGCTAATTCATAAATATGTCAAGAAGTGCAAGATGCTTGATGCATCATCCCTTTAATTGAATTGCTTGATTTTTGAGCGTAATCAGCTTGGGCTTTAGAGTGTGTGTCTGTTTTTTTGAGCTAAATGGGCATGTTTTATAATCTTGACTGAAGCAATCGGCTTTACATTTTGAGGGGAATTTTACATAATATGAAAATCAAGTTAGAGTTCACATTTTCATAGTGATTTAGCCTGATTCTCCACAATTTTTTGTTTTATCGCCCAGCTTTCCCCAAGGTTGGGCTTTTTTTTGTCTAGTATTTTTTATTTCGGATCATTCCGTTTCTGAAAAACCTTTAATTAAAAAAGATCATAAGAAGAAATATTATAATAATTTTAAGCACCAAAATAGTGCATATTAAAAAGTAAAAATGTAGGTCTAAAATTCAATAGCTAAAAAAAACCCCAATTTTCATAGAAAATCGGGGGTTTTTCGCCAAAATTTGCGGGTAAACTAAAATATCTGCTGAGGAATAATTTAACTCGCCCTAATGCGGTGCATTATGCACCTATTTGTTGCAGGTGTAAATGGTGCAGAAAGCAAGTTTTTATATTTTTTTAGCTGCTTAAATTCCCTTGTTTTTGTAAGAGTTTATAGGGAATTGTAGTCATGAAACCCTGCATTAACATTTTAAATAAACCAACTTAAGTATCTGAAAAATAATAGATGATAAAAATTCATTAAAAACATAAGTGAAGTAAGACTAAAGGCTTTAAGACCATCCTGTTTTATTTGTATAATAATCAATCTATTTAGCTTTGATTGTCATATTGGGGCGTAATACAACAGCATGAATACCTTACGCTCTGAGTGGATCAGTAAACGTTTGTACTGGTCGATGTCGATTATTATTTTATGTTTACTTTGCATCTGTATTCCCTTAATTGTGAGTAGCAGTCAAAGTTATTTAAAATCCAGACAAACTTATCAACAATTGAATGCCTTACAGCAGGTCGCTGATCTGGCGAATAAAATTTCGCGTGAGCGTGCGCCTGCCAATAAAGCCATGTCCAGTTCGGTGCAGGAATTTGCCCAGCATCAGCAAGAGTTAATCAGCTATCGTCAACAGGTGGATCGGCAATTGTCCCAGACCGCGGATGTCTTGACGGAGGTCGGGTTTAACAACCTGAGTCAGCAACTTTCACAGCTTGAAAATAGTTTGAAAAAAGGACGTGCACAGGTTGATGCCTATACCCGGATGCCACGTCAGCAACGCAGTGCGCAAGAGCTTGATCAGGCAATTCTGGCCATGTTTGCTGCCTGGGAAAGTTGCCGTGAACTTTTGCGTGACGTGGCGGTGGCTTCAGATAGCTCGTCCACCCCTCTGAATAACTATATCAGCCAGATTCTATTTTTATCTGATTTACGTGATCAGGCCGGTCGTGTGGCCTCGTCTATCATGGCGCATGTGACTTTTGAAGCTCCGCTTCCCACTGAAAATATTACCCGCTCTTTACAGACCCAACATCAGGTGCGTTATTTGTGGGCCTTGATTGATACCATTCAACCTGTTAAAGATAAGACTGAGGAATTCATCCGTTTACATCGGCGGGTAGAAACCGAGTTTATTCAGCAAGGCTTACCGATTGTGAGTGAGCTGATCAGTGACAGTCTGGAGCAACGTGACTACCGTTTGAGCGGAACAGAGCTGACTGAAGCGATCGTAGATAAATTTGCGACTGTGGTAGACCTGCAAACTTACCTACTGCAATACAGCAGAGATGCCGCTATTCAGGAAATGAACAGCAATATGCAGCGTTTGATCTGGAGTGTACTGGTATCGCTGATTTCATTACTGACCGCGATTTCAACCATGATTTTTGCACGTAAACAGGTATTCCTGCCGCTGATTCAGGCACGCCGCATGTTGTTGAGTTTGTCTAAAAACTCGGGTCGTCAGAAAATTGATATGCGGCTGCGTGAAGTGAATCATTCTGATTCCTTATTCGCTGCCATTCAGAAATTGCAACAGATGTTGCAAGAACGTGATGCGCTGGAATTCCGTTTAAAGAATATTGCTCATTCCGATTCCTTGACCGGATTATCGAACCGTTTCGCGCTGGAAGAATATATCCGTTTTATGGAAAATCAGCCGGGTCAATTGAGTCAAACCTGTTTGATGATTATTGATATTGATCATTTTAAACAGGTGAATGATCAATATGGGCATATTATTGGCGATCAGGTGATTCGGCTGGTGGCCGAGCGTTTACAGGCTAATGTCCGTGCTACAGATTTGCTGGTGCGTTATGGGGGCGATGAATTTCTGGTGCTGATTGAAAATATCCAGATGCAGCAGGCATTGATTGTGGCCGATAACATTCGGGCTGAAGTGGCTGAGCGTCATATTGTGACTGCAGCAGGAGACGAGATTCAGATTTCGGTCAGTATTGGGGTTGCCATTGGTGCCGTGTCCTGGATGGCTTTATTGTCAAATGCAGATGATGCTTTGTTTGCAGCAAAGGCCAAAGGACGTAATGCGGTGGCAGAGGTTTAGTTCAAAAGACTGTTTTCTCTACTTTTGAACTGCACAAAAGTAGCAAAATGCATTTGTTCGACTGATGCTAAGTCCCTTTAGCACAGTCGAACGGGCGACATCCATGTCGCCAGTCATGTGATCTAATTTTGATGACCTTTGGTTTTGTCGATGAGATAGTTAATAAAATTTGTGCAGGCAACAAGCATAAATTTGGCATCGATATAAGAAAGATTTGATTCGTCTAACATTGCATGGCGAATACCATCTGCATCGGATGTATAACCATATAAAGATTTAATACTGGCTTTTAATGCAGGATGTATTGGATATTGTTTTTCAATTTGACCAATTGCATCACCTAAAGTTACTTTGTCCTTCTTTAATATTTTTTGACATATACCTTCTAATGCCGAAACAGATTCTTTAATCGAATTTCGATAGTCAGGGTTTTGTCGATCTGCCATTAGTTTTAACGCTTGTTGAAGGTGTTCTTGCACACCTGAAAATTCGTTAGTATGTTTTAAAGCTTCCTCAATCGATTGGATTTCTTGTTCGGATGTTATTTCTATAACTTTGTAATTAATAATTTTATAAGCAGATTTTTCGGCTTCTAAATAAGAATTTAGTAGATCTGCGAAGGCTTCTTTATCATTAGTTTCGAAAGGAAAATAATCTAAACATGCTTCAATTAAGTCATAAATTTCATACCACTTATATTTTTCAAAAAATAAATAATCAATGTATTTAATTGTTTCTTCTAAAGAGTAGGGTATTTGATCAATTCTGCTTTTAAAAAAGCCATGGAATAAAGATATGAAAAAAGTTTCTAGATTACTTCCATTAATCGGTGAATTTCGTCTATTAAAAATACAATAATTATTAAAAATACTTACATTGACTGCATTCCATAAAGCATTTTTTAAACTATCATCCATACTTTCTTTTTGAATGACTTCTCTAACAGGTTTATAGCCATATCGTTCTGAAAATCGCATTTATTTACCTTAAAAGAACAAATAATTTTTCTTATTAAATTTAAATCCTCCCTAACCCTCCTTTACGAAAGGAGGGAATTTCTCCTCTTTGATAAAGAGGAGGGGAGGAGGAGATTTTTATTTCAACAACGGCTTCAAGAATTTACCCGTATGTGACGCTTTGACTTTTACCACCTGTTCCGGCGTTCCTTCCGCAACAATCATACCACCACCCGAACCACCTTCAGGGCCTAAATCCACCACCCAGTCGGCAGTTTTAATTACGTCCAGATTATGCTCAATCACCACGATGGTATTACCCTTGTCACGGAGCTGATGCAGGATATCCAGCAGTTTGGCAATATCATGGAAATGCAGACCCGTGGTCGGTTCATCCAGAATATATAGGGTTTGACCAGTATCGCGTTTGGCCAGTTCACGTGCCAGTTTGACACGCTGCGCTTCACCACCAGAAAGAGTGGTCGCAGACTGACCCAGACGAATATAACCCAGACCCACCTGATGCAATGTTTCCAGACGACGGTGAATCACCGGAATGGCATCAAAGAAATGCATCGCATCTTCAACGGTCATCTGCAAGACATCGGAAATATTCTTGCCCTTGTAGTTCACTTCCAGCGTTTCACGATTATAGCGTTTGCCATGACAGGCATCACATGGCACATACATATCCGGCAGGAAGTGCATCGCCACCTTGATCATGCCGTCACCTTCACAGGCTTCACAGCGACCACCTTTCACGTTAAACGAGAAACGACCGGCTGCATAACCGCGTGCCTTGGCTTCCTGTGTCTGTGAAAACAGTTCACGAATCGGGGTAAATAGACCGGTATAAGTGGCCGGATTGGAACGCGGGGTACGGCCAATCGGGCTCTGGTCAATATCTACGACTTTGTCGAGGAACTGCAAACCGTCAATCGATTCAAACTTTTCCGAAGTTAAAGTGGTGGCACCATTGAGCTGGGTCGCCGCCAAAGGTAACAAAGTACGGTTAATCAAGGTCGATTTACCAGAACCCGACACCCCGGTCACACAGGTCATAATACCCAAAGGAATGGTCAGATCGACTTTTTTCAGGTTATGTCCAGATGCACCCATCAGCTTGATCTGTTCTTCAGGCTTAGGCGGTTGAATCCGTTTTTTCGGGACTTCAATTTTTAACTTGCCAGATAAATATTTTCCGGTCAGCGAGTCAGGATTGGCCAGAATTTCATCATAAGTCCCTTCGGCAATCACATGTCCGCCATGCACACCTGCACCCGGGCCAATATCAATAATATGATCGGCGGCACGAATTGCATCTTCATCATGCTCGACCACCAAGACGGTATTGCCTAGATCACGCAGACGGATCAGGGTCTGTAACAGACGGTCGTTATCGCGCTGATGCAAACCAATTGATGGCTCATCCAGCACATACATCACGCCCATCAAACCGGCACCGATCTGTGAGGCCAGACGGATTCGCTGCGCTTCACCACCAGATAAAGTTTCGGCAGAACGCGACAGGCTGAGATAGTTCAGGCCGACCGAAACCAGAAAGTGCAGACGTTCACGGATTTCCTTGAAAATCTTGTCGGCAATTTCTCCACGGGCACCTTCCAGATGAATGTCTTGATAATAGCTTTCAGCATCGCCAATCGACATGCGGGTAATGTCGGCAATGGTCTTGTCCAGAATTTTCACATTACGCGAGATTTCATTCAGACGCGAACCATCACAGGCATCACAGGCAGCATTGGATAAATACTGCGCCAGATCATCACGCACATAATTACTTTCTGTTTCACGATAACGGCGTTCCAGATGCGGCAAAATTCCTTCAAAAGGAATGACCCGATTATGACGTCGGCCACGTTCATCGATATAACTTAGATCAATTTTTTCTTTGCCAGTGCCGTACAGAAATTTTTTCTTGGTGTCGGCATCCAGTTCATTCCATGGAGTTTCCAGAGAAAAACCAAAATGCTCGGCGACTTTCTGGATCATGCTGTAATAGTAAGGACGCTGACGGTCCCAGCCACGAATCGCGCCTTGGCTAACGCTGACTTCAGGATTGGGAATCAGTTTGTCGGCACTGAAATGGCTGCGGGTCCCCAGACCGTCACAAACCGGACAGGCACCAAAGGGATTGTTGAACGAAAATAAACGCGGTTCCAGTTCAGCCACCGCGCGGTCACATTGCGGGCAGGAGTGCTTGGCTGAAAACACGCGATCGCTATGCTCGCCTTTCATCCAGGACAGAATGGCGATATCACCGCCGAGACGTAGCGCGGTTTCAAAACTTTCTGCAATACGGTTGCCCAGATCATCACGAACCTTAAAGCGGTCAACCACGACTTCAATGGTATGTTTTTTCTTTTTGTCCAGTTCTGGTGGTGGATCAATTTCCATGATCTTGCCATCCACACGGGCACGGACAAAACCCTGACTCTGCAGCTGTTCAAACAAGGCTGTATATTCGCCCTTACGTTCGCGCACGACCGGTGCTAACAATAACAGAGCAGTGCCTTCTTCCAGTGCTTTGACTGCATCGACCATTTCAGTGACTGTTTGTGCCACCATTGGCAGGTCATGTTCCGGACAGAACGGTGTACCGACACGTGCATACAGTAAACGTAAATAGTCGTAAATTTCGGTAATGGTTCCCACGGTAGAGCGTGGGTTATGACTGGTCGATTTCTGCTCGATGGCGATGGCTGGACTCAAGCCCTCAATCGAATCGACTTCCGGTTTTTCCATTTGGGAGAGGAACTGGCGGGCATAGGCAGACAGCGATTCCACATAACGGCGCTGACCTTCGGCATATAAGGTATCAAAGGCAAGCGAGGACTTACCTGAACCAGACAGTCCCGTAATCACCACAAACTTGTCGCGTGGTATATCAAGGTTCACATTTTTCAGGTTATGGGTACGTGCGCCTCGAATACGGATGTGGCTTTGGCTCATGCAAGGATCCTAGAATATTCATCAAAAACCCTTATATGATACCGGATGAAAAATGTTCAAGTGCAAATAAAAGTATTTTAAACGTCAAGTTATGTCGGTGATTGGTCAATTCATCACAACATTAACAAACGCAGTAGTCGATTGCCTAAATATTCACAATGATCATGTACAAGGCCAATACCTAATAAGCCATTGCATAATGGCGTTCAAAGATAGACTCGATCTCTTCAAAGCAGCGTTCACGTGACACATCATGATGCAGACGTGCATAAAAATTGACTTCATTTTCCAGAATGTGCAGAAAGTCCTCATAGTCTTTTTGGAAAAAATCCAGGTCGAGCAAATCGTTACGTCGCGCCTGATGACAGCGATACTTTTCAATAAATTTCAGCAGATGTTTCTGGATATGCGTGTTGGTATGGTAAATCAGATAAGTCGCTGCCGAGCTACAATCTGGACAGCCTTGTTCCAAATAGATTTCTTCATTATTGAGCCAGCAACATTGCAGGGTAAAAAATGCCCGAATCGCTTCGGTGCCTAAAGTGTGCATATCATCTGCCTCTTTCCGGGATTGATTTTATTAATTGATAATTATTCTCAATTATTGTGCGGCAATTTTTGGCTTATAGCTAGGTCTAGCGTAGCGGCCCGTTCTATCCTTGTTTTTTTCAGACTAAGCCGTTTTTATGATCGGTTTATGACAGCAGAAATTTTTTTAAACGGCTATAACCAAAAGACCCTGTCTTAAACAGGGCTTTTTTTATTCGTCTTATTCATCCAGACCAGGCCACTGGCGTTGCTCAAAGGCACTGTCCCAGAATAACCATTCCAGACGGGCAGCATGCGTATAAGCTGCATGCATTTTTTCTAGTGTATCGGCATCAACACGCGCCGCAACACGGTCAACGGTCGCAATCACATTCCGCACCGCAGTGTGGAATTCCTCTCCTGAATAGGTATCCACCCAGGCTTGATACGGATTATTCGGCGCAGAGTTGTCGACAATATCTTTACCAACTTCGGCATAAATCCAGAAACAAGGCAGCAACGAGGCTAGCACCACCGGGTAGCTTTCTGACCAGGCGGTCGAAGTCAGATAAGAAGTATAGTGATGACATGCCAGCGTCAACGGTGTCTGCTCAAATTGCTCTTTGCTAATGCCAAAATCTTGCATAAAGCCATCATGCAGGCTACGTTCCACCACAATCGCAATTTTGGCTGCCTCGGCAAACTGGATTACATCGTCCGCTTCAAAAGCTTTGGCGGCACACACGGCCAGTGCACGGCCATAGGCCAGTAAATAATGCGCATCCTGAATCACATAATGACTAAAGGCTTCACGGCTTAAAGTACCTTGCGCCAGTTGCTGATTAAAGGGCAGGGCCAGGGTCTTCTGATAAAGTCCGAGATTACGTTGCCATACCTCTTGTGAAAAACTCATGCTGAAAATCCTTTGCAGTTCAAGTTAAACCATGCGGCACTATAGCAAAGATCGGGCTGTTTAAAAGATCGGCAAATTTTAAAAACAGAAAATAAGATAAAACAGCTCAGGAAGTGCTTTGGTTTATGCGCTAAAAGTTTCATAATTAGCTTAACTTTTCCTATTCGTATTGCTGCTCTCTCGCAGCCATACATTTATTTAATTTATCCAAGGTCGTTGTGTATGTTGAAACATTTTGGTTTCTCGATTGCATTTTCGATCGTGTGTCTTGGTTTGTCTGCATATTGGGGTTATACCCATGGTCCTGACGCAGGCCTGCAAACCATGCTCACAGCGCTAACCATCACCGCTATTTTAGCGATTATGGAAGTGTCGTTGTCCTTTGATAACGCGGTTGTTAATGCCTCAGTCCTACGGGGTTGGGATCATTTCTGGAAAATGCTGTTCCTGACAGTCGGTATTCTGATTGCAGTTTTCGGGATGCGTTTGATCTTCCCAGTGGTCATTGTTGCAGTGACTGCAGACCTGGGCTTTATGGAAGTGGTACGTCTGGCCCTGAATGATCCGAAAGAATATTCAGCACGTTTAATGGCACATCATCCTGAGATTGCTGCTTTTGGTGGTGCTTTTCTGTTGATGGTATTCCTGAACTTCTTCCTGGATGAAGAAAAAGACACGCATTGGTTCAGACGGGTGGAACGCCGTCTGTCCAATCTGGCCAATGTACCGGCGATGTCGGTGTTTATCGCACTGGTAGCCTTGTTAATTATGGCAGCCAATGTCGATGAAGCTAAGCGTCTGGCAGTGACTATGGCGGGGATCTGGGGCATCGTGATTTATATCGGTGTGCAGGTTCTGAGCCATATGCTCGGTGGTGAACCGGAAGTCGATGAAGAAGGCAATGCCATTCGTCATGATGAAAATGGCGTACCGACGGGTGTAGTGAAAGCCGGTATTGGTGGTTTCCTCTATCTAGAAGTCCTGGATGCCTCTTTCAGTTTTGATGGCGTGATCGGTGCCTTTGCGATTACCTCAGACGTGGTCATCATCATGCTGGGTCTGGCAATTGGTGCGATCTTTGTCCGTTCAATGACGATTTATCTGGTTGAGCAGGGCACATTGGATGCTTATATCTACCTGGAACATGGTGCGCATTATGCCATCGGTGCACTGGCTTTCATTATGATTGCCAGCGGAACCGGTCTGCATGTGCCAGAAGTGGTAACCGGTCTGATCGGTGTAGCCTTTATTGTCTGGGCAGTATTTGCCTCGATTCAATACAAAAAGCGTCAGGCGGCTTTAGACAAATAAAGCGCTGTTCCTGAATAAAAAGCGTAGCTCCGGCTGCGCTTTTTTGTTTTTAGATTGGCATCATCTTTATTTCAAATAAAATTCATGTCTTATTAATGAGCTGAATGTCCTATAATCTGGGCTCCAGATTAATTAACCCAATCGCCATAATTTATGATGAATGCTTTAGAACGTCGTTCAACCTTTGCCCTGAGCAGTATTTTTGCACTGCGCATGCTGGGGTTGTTTATGATTATCCCGGTGTTTTCTGTGGCAGGGCAGGCATATCAATATGCAACACCTGCACTGATCGGTTTGGCGGTCGGGGTCTATGGTCTGACCCAGGCTTTATTGCAGATTCCATTCAGCCTGATTGCCGACCGTTACAGCCGTAAGCCACTGGTGGTTTTAGGGCTGCTACTATTTGCGCTGGGCGGTGCAATTGCGGCCATGTCGGACACCATTTATGGCGTGATTATCGGCCGAGCGATCGCCGGTGGTGGTGCAGTATCTGCTGTGGTGATGGCATTGCTGGCAGATGTCACCCGTGAAGAAAACCGCATGAAAGCCATGGCGATGATGGGCATGAGTATCGGCCTGTCTTTTGTGGTGGCCTTTAGTCTGGGGCCCTGGCTGACGGGTCTGGTGGGTATCTCTGGGTTGTTCTGGGTCACCACGGTGATGGGCCTGGCGGCGATTGCCATGCTGTTGATGGTGCCTAAAGTCACGCGGCATCATCAAAACTTTCAGCAAGGCTATCTGGCACAGTTGAAACAGGTAATCAAAATCGGGGATCTGAATCGTCTGCATGTGTCGGTCTTTACCCTGCATTTATTACTCACCGCCATGTTTATCTATGTACCTTCGCAGCTGATCGAATTTGCGGATCTGCCACTTTCCAGTCATGGCTGGGTATATTTGCCGCTGTTGGTGCTGAGCCTGTTTTTTGCCTTTCCAAGTATTATCCTGGCAGAAAAATACCACAAAATGCGCGCGATTTTTCTGGTGGCCATTACC
Organism: Acinetobacter lwoffii; assembly: GCF_024129855.1. Taxonomy (GTDB): domain Bacteria; phylum Pseudomonadota; class Gammaproteobacteria; order Pseudomonadales; family Moraxellaceae; genus Acinetobacter; species Acinetobacter lwoffii_L. The sequence goes on along the minus strand of NZ_JAMXXC010000006.1, from coordinate 68,976 downwards.
GGTATTATTCTGGGTTTGATGGTGATGGCATTTGGGTTTGAATCCAAATATGTCTTGCTGATTGGTCTGGGTCTGTTCTTCATCGCCTTTAATGTCATGGAAGCTATGTTGCCGTCCTGGTTGTCGAAAGCGGCACCGATTCAGTCCAAAGCCACCGCGATGGGCGTGAATGCCAGCAGCCAGTTTTTAGGGGCTTTCTTTGGCGGTATGATTGGCGGACAATTATTACTGCTGAACAATACCTCGATGGGCTGGAGTATCCTGACAGGGATCGCGATGGTTTGGCTACTGATGAGTTTTGGGCTGGCTCAGCCACGCTATCTGTCATCGCTGGTGTTGCGTTTGCCGGAAAGCAGACAAACTGACGAATGGACTTCTCAGCTTTTGGCGATTCGTGGTATTGAAGAGGTCGTGGTGATGTCTGAACAGCAAGTTGCCTATGTAAAAGTCGATAAACAGCAGATTGATGATGCTTCGCGACAACAATTAACGCACTTGTTGGGTAAAGAGGTAGCCATTTAAGCATAACTCTTATAAAGTAAAATACAGAAATATATAGGAAGTAAACGGCAAATGCGTGGTGTAAATAAAGTTATTTTAGTGGGTACTTTGGGTAAAGATCCGGAAACCAAAACTTTTGCAAATGGTGGCTCTCTCACTCAATTCTCGATCGCAACCAGCGATTCGTGGACAGATAAAAGTACCGGTGAACGTAAAGAACAAACGGAATGGCACCGTATCGTGTTGCATAACCGTTTAGGTGAAATTGCACAGCAATATCTTCGTAAAGGCTCAAAAGTATATATTGAAGGTTCATTACGTACCCGTCAGTGGACTGACCAGAATGGTCAGGAGCGCTATACGACGGAAATTCGTGGTGAACAAATGCAGATGTTAGACTCTAGCCGTCCTCAAAATGATCAGGGCGAGAGCAGCTTTAACCAGCCACGCTTTAATAACAATAATCAGGCGAACAACAACCAGGGTGGTTATGGCAATAACCCGCAATCAGGTTATGGTTCAGCGCCACAGCAAGGCGGTTTTAGCAACAACCAGGGCGGCGGTTATGGCAATAATAATCCGAGTGGTTTTGCGCCAAAATCTGCACCTGCTCCAACAGCAGCACCTGCAGCAGATCTAGATGATGACCTTCCATTTTAGACTATACAATAACTAAATATTGTATTTAATATAAAGTAAGAACCTGATTTAGATTGGGTTCTTATTTTTTTTACTCTAAAAAACTTGTATTTTGTGGAAAATAACTTTATACAATATAAAACATTGTATTTATTATTCTTAAGTATGCCTGACTTACACCGTAAAAATTTCATAGCTCAAGATGGTGAGCGATTTACTTTGTTAGTTAATGAAGATGGTATTCCTGATTTCTGGACTACACTCTATATGACTACTAAATTGAGATCTCAGACTCAGGCTACTCAAAGAGCACATTTAAATAACTTGGTTCATATCAATATTTGGGAACAAATTATAGGTGAACGTTTATCAGACAAGATAATTCGCATAATTAATGATCATACTAAAATATTGAATGATGATTTATTTACGACAAATGAAATTCATCAGATTGGCCATCATTGTAAGTTAACTTCTAAAGCTGCTAGAAGAAATTTAAAAGCCTCATCGAAAAAAACAAGAAATGATAATTTAATTAAATTCATATCTCCGATAAGTAAAATCCCTGATCCAATAGTAGGGGTAGAGCAACAAATAGGTAGAATTCATGAGTTTGCAGAGTATTTTGAATTCTTAGCAATCAATATCTTAAGATCAAAGCCTTCTTTTTCAGCTTACTTAGATCAGATATCTCGAATTAAATGCAATATCTTGAATCAAAAGAGTAAAGGACGTAGTTCCAGAAACAAAGTAATTGATCCGGATAAGAAGGCGCCTCCTCCCGAAGTTTTTGATGAGGTCATGAGGATTGTTGATTTAGAGAATCCAATGAATCCATTTACTTCTGCTGTTAGAACCAGAAATTATTTATTGTTTCGAGTGTTGTATGAAACAGGTATGAGAACTGGTGAAATATTACAGCTAAAGATTACAGATATTGATTTTTCGGATTCAGTAATTCAAGTAAGAAGAAGGCATAACGATCCCGAAGATACAAAACGTAGATTCGAACCAAATGCAAAAACTGAAGAAAGAGATATTCCTATCTCACGAAAACTATCTAATGAACTTAGAAATTATGTTTTATATGAGCGTAGAGAAATACCTAATGCAAAATCACATAGTTTTTTGTTTGTTTCAAATAAAGGAAAAAGTAAAGGCGATCCATTATCACTAATTCAATTTTCTAAAATGGTAGAGAAAGTGGCTGTTAGTGAAAAATTAGCAGATTTTATTAAAAAGAATGGTTTTTCTACATCTAAAACTATAACTAAGCACAGCTTTAGACATAACTTTAATAAAAGATTTTCTCAAATTATTGATACAAACAATAAGTTAGCTGTAGAGGAAGACAGGCTAAATGATGTTATTTCGGAAAAAAAGGAAATAGAGCAAAGGATGTATTTAAATGGGCATCGTAGTGCTACATCTGCCTTGGTTTATAACTTGAGACATACTAAGGAACAAGCAGAGAAGCTCCTAAAAAATGAACAAAATAGAATTGATGAACATCTAAATATTGGAAAATTTGAATGAAACAGGATTATGCAGATGTTACTGAGTTCTATCTCGAAACACGATTAAGTAAGGCAGGTTATGCATTTGATTTTTTTGATTCACATTGGCCTTTAGATAATTCATTGATACTAAACTGGGATATTGTAAATACAAAAATCCATCCAGAAGTGCTTAAGGGGTTCCGCTTAACAATTGCGAGATTAGCTGAGGAAGTATCAGCTCATTACACAAATAACTGTTGGAGTTATTTTAGAAGATACCTAATAGATACAGATATATATGAGGGTGGACTGATTACACCTGAATTGATTTTGAATATTAAAGCTAGTTTGAAAAAAGAGGATGAATATAAGTTAGGAACTATTCGTGCTCTATTACGTAATTGGATCTCTTGGGGATTTAATGGATTAACTACGGGTGTTGAAGAGGTTTTAGATAAGATTGTATTAGCAGGAAATACTAAAGGTAAGGCAGTTACTCACCATTGTCCTTATACAGGGGCATATACATTAACTGAGCAACAATCACTGTTAGTATGTATGGGCTGGGAATGCATTCAAAAGTGAATTGATTAGTTTAGAAGAGTTTGCATGGTTTTATACAATTTATTCTACGGCTCGCCGACCAAATCAGATACGAGCATTAAGAGTAGTTGATTTAACCGTCAAAACTGATGTTGATGGTCTAAAGTACGAGCTTGATATTCCAAGGGCTAAGCAAAGAGGTAGTAAGTTTAGAGGAGAATCACGGTCAATATGTATCAGTGAAGATATGTATCTGATTCTGAAAAATTTAACTGAGAAAAATAAGAAAATAGCTAGAAAATACATACCAGAACTAACTGAAGAAGACTTAAAAGAGCTTCCGGTTTTTTCCAACCTTAATAGGTTGAAAGCAGTAGATTCATTAGAATTATTCCGCGAAAAATTGAAGACAACACCTGATTATTTTCATGCTTCAATCAAAGATGTTGATATTTTAACTACGAGTCTATCTCGAAAGTGTGACGCTATTTCTGAAAGAACATCAGATTGTATTCATTTTACTCCAGTAAGATGCAGACGAACACGTGCAACAAACTTGGTTCGGCATGGAATCACGGGAGTTCAAATGGCATATTTAATGGATCATTCAGATACTCAACAATTGAAAGTTTACACAGCTCATACACATGAATTGGCCTTACGCATCTTTGAGCACATGAATGATCCTATGACTTTCCTAGCTACTAAATTTGAAGGTCGACTAATTGCGGATGAGAGAGAAGCTAGACGAGGAAAAGATATTAGTAGCAGAATTTATAAGGGAGACAATAAACAGATTGGTAATTGTGGAGGCTCTCCATCGTGTCAAGCTGGAATGAAGGCATGTCTGCTATGTGATCAATTTCAACCTTTACTTTATGCACCTTGGGATGAATTATTTTTGGATTTATTAGAGGAAATTGAACAACGAAATAAAGATGGTGCTAGCGAATTAGTTATAAAGTCTTATGACTTACAATTATCTCGTGTAAAAGCCATTTTAGATGCTTGTGATAAGCGTATTAAAATGGAGGAAATAAGAGCATGAGTGAAATCATTCCATTTGTACCTAAACATGAATTAGATTGTCAAAAAAATTTAAATGATTTTATCTTGAGGGCAAAACATCAGTTAACAGTTTATGAGGAACAGGGTGGTTTTAGCAGCTCAAATTGGAAACATCGACTACCTAATGGTCGTGCTCAATCTATGGAGTTTACTGGATTAGCTGAACAAGGTAGAAATACTGGTTCTCCAATGCAATCACCATTTATTGATTTTGCTAAAGCATATGTAAGAGACAGCCAGACTTGGAATGCAACAAATCCTGGCAACATGATGATGGTACTAAAGGCTTGTCATGATGCATTACTCTTTGTTTACTCTAAGGCAGATGTTTTACTACTTGATGGGATTGTACTAAGAAAGATAACTGAGATTATTTATGAACGGAGTTCTGAATCTTCAAGATACCGTTATGGACAAATGTTGGAAAAAATTTTAGAAGATTTGCGACTTTTTAAAATTAATATAACTATACCAATATGGAAAAATCCGTGGAAACGCCCTGGAAATAAAGCACAAGGTACATCAGCAGAAGCCAGAAAATGGCAAGAAGATAGATTATTAACAAGCTTTGAAATAACAGCATTAGCTGATGCATTCAGATTAGCAAAAACACCTTATCAAAAATTTTACTCAGCTCAAGCTGTCTTATTGATGTGTGCTCCTAGTCGTGGTGGAGAGTTATGTTTTTTAACAGTAGATTGTCTATTTGAAGAAACGCATCGTGAAAGGGTTAGGAATAAGAAAACTCAGCAATTAGAAGATAAAGAAACAAAAATTCTTTACATTCGATGGAAGGCTGAAAAAGGGGGAGGTTTTATTTCTAAGCCGGTTCATCCGTTAATAGCTCCTACAGTTAAGGAAGCTGTTAAGCGATTGATTGAAATTGGAGAGCCTGCTAGAAAAGCTGCCAAATGGGCTATTGAAAACCCAAACCAATTTTATAGACATGTAGGTTGTTTGACATCATGGAATCACTCAGAAGACTCCCCATTAACTGTTGCTGAATTTGCAGCAGCAATGGGATTTGAGGATCCATCTCGAACTTTATCTGAATCTGCATTTACTCATGGAGGTGCTATAAAAAGATTGTTTGGTCAAAAATGGGTTGCAGATATGTTAGGTAGTAAAAATTACTTAACTTACGGTAATATAGCTAAATACCAAGTAAAAAAATCTAGTGCACTTTTTCCATCATGGCCAAATATTGCAGAGATTAATAAACCAATATATGAAATGTTATGTCTAATACGAGAACATGAGTTTCATGTAAATTTTTTACCTAAAAACTATAGTTTCGTATCACCGAGTATTAATTTGTTAAACGACGCTTTAGGTGCAAGACGTCAGAGATTACCAGGCACACATTCTTTATTCAGTGAATTAGGCATTAAAAATGAAGATGGAAGCGAGATAGTTATTTCCTCTCATCAAATTAGAGTTTGGCTATCTACGATGGCAGAGCGTGGTGAGATGGACTCTCTGGATCTAGCTATGTTTGCTGGACGTTCAAGAATTGAAGATAATCGTGCTTATGATTTGCGACCAATGAGTGAGTTTAAAGCTGAATCTAGAAAACTTTTAGAACTTGGATTGGAAAGTTTAGATGGTACAACCGCTTTGGAAGCTATCAAAGCTAATGTACCTGTGACATTTGAAATGCTGGGACGTAAAGATCGAATAGGTACAGTACAAGTCTCAGGTTATGGATACTGTGAGCATGACTGGACAATGACACCTTGTACTAAAGCTGGTGAATGTATCAGTTGTAAAGAACATGCATGTGTAAAAGGATTGCCGAAAAATGTTGAACATCTCAAGCAGTTAGAAGATGTTGTGCAAAATGAACTGAATCGAGCCGCTGCTGCTACGCAAGAAGGCTTTCATGGTGCAAATGCTTGGTTAGTTTACCATGGCAAAAAACTCGCTATTATTAAGACATTATTGAAGTACCTAGAAGATGATCAATTACCTGATGGCTTAATACTCCGTATCCCAGAAGAGTTAGATGTGAGCCTGACAAAAATTGCATTAGGTGAACAAAATTTTATGAATACGGTAGATGAAAAGCATCCTATGTCTGAACAATTAGCGAATGACTCAAAAAATTCATTCTTAGCATTATTGCAAGGTGGCTTATGAAACATAAATTCATTGATGTCAAAGAAATGAAAGTTATCGAAAGTATCCTTAATAAATGGTCAGGTAAGTTAACTTGGGATCTTTTCGCAGTGTCAGTAGCTAGAGCATTAGATAAATCTTCTATTTCTAAATTTACCTTAATGAGCTATGAGCCTGTAAAACAGGCTTTTAATCTTCGGAAAAAGACGCTTAGAGAGGCAAAATCGACCGTTATAGCTTCAATGGGTGATGTAACGATTGATATGCTTATCAAAGAGAATGAAGAGTTAAGAAGCCAAATTTCACATTTGAAAAAGTTACTTGAAGCAAAAGAAAGTTTATGGGCAGACCAGTACAGACGATGGCAATATAATTTATCTCAAATGCCGAATGTAGATTTGGCTACATTGGATAGGCCATTAGTGAAAAAATGAGTTTTCGACAAAAGATCTTTTATATGTACTAGCTCAAACCCGATCTACCAGTTCCACATTTTTTATTGTGTCTGTCAGGTTAAATTTCCCTAATTCATCACTGCCATCAATGTAAAAGGGGTGGCTTTAGTAGGTAAAAAGGAATTTTCATTGTATTCAGACATTTAAAATAACTTATGATCTTAATTCAATCTTTTTCTTAAACTTATTGTATTGATAACCCATAATCTGCCCATTTACTAGCAACTTAACAGCTTCCTGAATTATTTCTAAAGGTGCAATAAACCACTCTTTAGGTCGATGATTCTTACCATCATTGCCTGCTACCAATAGATCAAGACAAGCTTCACCAAAGAAAGAATGTAAGTAGTATTCAAACTTCTGTGGGTTAATATTAAATACCTTGAACTCAGCAATGACTTCAACATCTGCCATCAAGTAAGTAGATTCTTTTTTTGCGTTAGCAATACGTTTTTCAACTGTTGTTGTTGCAAAACCAATTTTATAAAGGTGTTCGAGTGACTGGATACGTGGATCTGTACTTTTAGATTTCAGAATATAAATATAGCCTGTCGATGTGTCATCTTTAGTGATACCGCTAAAATTAGTGTAAAAATTGGAATTTGCTTGCTCATTGGTTTCTGAAACAATACGTCCCTCTTTATATAATGCTTTAGCTAATGAACGGTACAGCATGGTTGATTCCGTGCCATTCTCAAAGATAGTACGTGTCCGACCATCTTTTCTGGTTCTGACATTATTAACGGTCTTATCTTCTCTAGTAAATGTAAAATCTGCCAAATAAATCAAAAGACCATTTAAAACATAGTAACTTCCTTTTTCGAGCTGATAACTTTTATCATGAAATGGTAATAGCTTACGCTTTCCTTCTCGAAGTTCTCTATGAACATCTTTAAATAGATGCTCAAATTGATCAAAGTCCTTACAACGTTTCCGTTTAGCAACTTCATCAGCTGCTGCACGTTGGACAGGCACATGCTTAATTTTAAAGATGTCACCATCTTTACCATCATCGAGCAAACCTAGATCATCATCATTAAAAATATCTTCTAGTGACTTAATATCTGACATATTTTAATCCTGATGTTCTGGAAGTAGATTGTGTTCATCATAATCAGCCAAAGCCATATATTGCTCTGGATTGGATTTAATAGCTTCTAAACGACTCGCAAGCATAAACTCCGAAATGTTTGTCATACTTTTCTCAGGCACACGTCCATGCTGTGTCACAAAATTATTAATTTCATAAAACTTGGAGACTAACTGTTCATCAGCCGTTAGGGCAGACGTCTTTTTCTTTACGTTTAAAAGACCTAAGTCATCATCAGCAATCATATCTTGAAGCCAGCTAAAATCTTCCACGTTTTACACTCCAGCTCGTCTACGTTGCTCACGGATATAGATTAGGCATTCGGCTAATCGTTTCTCAATTAAGTTATTTGATTCTAGACTAGGCTCACGACCAAACTGAACTTTAAAAGCTTTTAACTTAGGCCATAACTCAATAGCTTCTTCTTGAGTCATGGTAATTTTAGTTGCTTCGATTGCCTCCTTAATCAATTTTAGTACATTGACTGTGACTTCTTTTGATAGGATTTCAAACGCTTTTTGGAATGGATTCACAGATTGAATTAAATCAATATTCAGGTCTTCGATATTGATAAATTTATCCGCCATACGAATAAATTTTTTATCACCAACTTCTTTGACTTCTGCTGTGCTAATCACTGAGTCAACGACTAAATATTGACTCACTTCTTCAAGTTCAGCTTTCGTTAAGTCAGGGTATTTGGTTTGGATGATCTTAGGGATAAGGACTTTATTCACCACTTCAGGCTCAACCTTACCTGCTGAACCTGCAATCACTTTAGCATCTTGAAGAATCGCTGCTTTTAGGTCCACAAGATCATTTTCAATAATCGCCTTTGTTTTTGCCGTGCTTGGTTCTTTAAAACCTTTAATCGTGAGTGTTCCTGGCGGAACAATATCTTCATCATCACGTTTAGTTTTAAACTTGAAGTTTGGTGCAAGTATTTGTTCCATTAATAAAGATGCAGTGATGGCTTTCAGCATATTGTTTACTGCAAATTTTACCTCAGTGTCTTGTGCATCAGGTTGAGCAATAAGATTGGTAAATTGTGCATGTGATTTGTTCGAGCTATCTCGTGTACAACGTCCCACAATCTGCACAATTTCAGTCAAAGAGCCACGATAACCAATCGTTAAAGCATGTTCACAGAATTGCCAGTCAAAGCCTTCCTTCGCCATGCCTAGGGCGATGATGAGATCAAGATCATCTACGGTTTTAATGTTACGTAGATATTCAACAACTTTATCACGACCATCTTCTTCAACGAGGTCCGCTACTTTTAAAATCTTACCATCTGCACGTTTGACGGTGATAATTCCAGTATCAGGATCTTTAGCGACAAATTCACCAATGATTTCGAGGATCGCATCCACCTCATCATATTTATCTTTGGTTGATTCACCTGAATTTACGTTTGGAATATGAATGATGGTTTTTTTATCTGTATCTAGTACTTCTGCAATTGCAATAACGCCTTCATCATCTTTTGCAAAGTAACGTCCTTTGTAGAAGTGATAACCAATACCTAAAGACTTTAAATAGGTATAGCCATTAAGTTGTTCGTAATAGTTAAAAGAAACTTTATCAAACTTCGCTTCATCTTCAGGCGTAAGTACAGGAACGCTATCACCACGGAAGTATGAACCTGTCATCGCAACGATATGAGCCGTGGTATTGTCCATTAAAGATTTAAGAACAGTACCTAGAATATTGTCAGCATCGGCTGAAACATGGTGGAATTCATCAATTGCCACTAATGTATTGTCAAATACATGATCTTCGAGTTCTTCAAAAGCAAATCTTAGTGTGGCATGTGTACATACTAAAATTTGATCTGTACCTTCCATAAAACGTTTAAAGGCTTTTACTTTGCTTTTATCGCCACCAGCAGTACATAAATTATTTTCAGGTTTGATGTCCCAATCTGCAAAAAAGCCGCTTTCACTCAGCTTAGTGCTAGCAAATGAACCACCAATAGAGCGTTCAGGTACGGCTACAATAACTTTTTTCAACCCTTGGTTGTGTAGTTTGTCTAAGCCCAAAAACATCAAAGCACGAGACTTACCTGATGCGGGTGGGGCTTTTAACAGTAAATACTGACTATTGCGAGATTCAAATGCACGAGCTTGCATAGCCCGCATCCCCATATTATTGATTGAGGTGCTTTTTCCAGTTTGTTGATAATTTACTTCTATTAAATTTTTCATAACATTAGTTATCCCCAACCATTTTCTCATATTTCTTAAATAAATAATCTAATCTTTCATTGTCATCTTGAAATATAGACTTTCTATAGATACTTTCAATTAACAGGTCATTTTCTTTATGAACATTTTTCAGACTGAGAGGCATTTTTTCAGGATCATAAATATCAGCTATATTTTTATCTGAATATTTTTCTCGCTCCTGCAAGATAGCAATACTTTGATTGATTAATAAAAGTTTTTGATTTTCGTTAATTTTAGGGAAAGGAAAAGTGTTATAGCAAAGAATATTTGAATATCTAATTCGTGATTCTAATGCTCCTGCAACAGCTTTAGTCCAAAGCATATGCATTTTAGATGATAAAATAGATAATAACTCTATAGGGGGATCATAGATAATTTGAGCGGAATTTAAAGTTATATAATTACTATCATAAATACCAATTGGTAAATAATCTCTTCTCTCTGAAGAAGTACAAGGAATTAGTAAAAGTGAATTTTTAGCTTCATGACGATATCTAAACTGATGTGACCTTGAAACTAATGTTTGCGCAACCTCTCCACCAGTTTCTCTAAATAATCTAACTTGCTCAATTCGATTTTTAATAGGTTCAATAGACATCGCAAAGTCTAAATCACAATTATCTATCCATAAACACCATCTTTTTTCATTATATAAATGTTCATTTCCACCAATTAAAGGTCTGATTAAATAGCTTGCTTCAGGATACTCTGTTTCTATTTTTAATTTTTCATCAGCATCTAGTTTTAAATAATTACCTTCTAGTGGCATGTTACCATATACCATTCTAGGTAAATTAGAAATACTTTCCTTTCTTTTTTTAACTATTAAATCATTATTATCAGTAAGATAAGGTGAAATATTTTTCACAGACTTCACAACTAAATCTGTGAAAATAAGTCTTTTATTTTCAGATTTTGATCTTAATCCTATAATAACACAACTAACGCCAGCATTTTTTTTGGCACTATTTCCCCATTTAAATGTTTGATGTGCAAAACCAATTTCAATGTTATTTGTAGGTAAATGTGACCAGAGTAAGTCAACCTGATCACCTTGAACTAGTGAATTAGTAGTAACGAAAGCTACTTTTGTATTTACATCAATTATTTCAGCCCCTTTTTTTACCCAACAGGAAATATAATCAAGATTTTTATAAGTTTTAGATCCCTTAAAAACTAATGCCATATCATTTTTTTGATCCTTATTTTGTTTTTTAGCTCCATAATATGGAGGGTTTCCTAAGATGAACCTTTCAGTATCTTTAGGACAAACTTCATTCCAATCCATTTGAAGTGAGTTTCCATTCATTATGTAACCTGAATTTTTTAATGGCAAAGTAGGAATGAGTTCACCAAATTCATCTTTAAAAGATAGATTCATTTGGTGTTCAGTCAACCATAAAGATAAAATTGCTATTTCATGAGCAAAATCATCAATTTCTATACCATAAAATTGAGAAACCTGAATTACTGAAAATGGTTTTGAAAGCTGACCTGTTTTATCAAGTTCAAGCTCTTGAATACGTTTTAAAAGCTCCATTTCAAACTTACGAAGCTCTTTATAAGCAATAATAAGAAAGTTTCCTGAACCACATGCAGGGTCAAAAATTTTCAATTGCCCTAAACGCTGCTGTAGTTGCAATAATTTATTTATGCTGTTCTGATTCTTTTCTAGTTCTTCGTAAAGATCATTTAAAAATAAAGGTTCAATCACCTTCATAATATTTGGAACAGACGTATAGTGCTGTCCCATATTGCTACGTTGTTCTGTATGAACTACTGCTTGGAACATTGATCCAAAAATATCAGGGTTAATATCAGACCAATCTAACTCTGCGCCACACTCAATTAAAATCCTACGTGATTTACGTGTGAATTTTGGTACTTGAATATCATCTTTAAACAAACCGCCATTTACATACGGAAAATCTGCTAAGTAGTCAGGTAAATCTGCTTCACGATCTTCAGCAGATTGGTTTAACACTTTAAATAATCGGCCAATTAAAGCTGATAAATCTGATCCATCTTCATTACTCTTTGATATTGCCGAAGTGAACTGTTTGTCCTTAAAAATTTCGGTATCTTCAGCAAAATAACAAAATAAAAGTCGAGATAAGAAAATATTGAGTTGATGTAAGTTATCTTTATTATTTAAGTCATTTTCATCAAAATTATCGGCTTTAATTTCGTCAAATAGCTTTGCTAGTTTTTCAGCAGCCTTAACATCCGCAGGGTTTTCGCCTTGATATACAGCTTTCTCCATCCCAGCCCATGGTAAGAAGAAATCAAATTTTTTAGCTAAATCACTAAAAGGCACATCCAATGTATCTTGTGTTTTAGTATCTATGGCTAATAGATTTTTAAAATCGGTCACGATCAAGAAGCGAATCTTATTACTTTCAGTTCGCTTCTCACCCTTCATTTGATCAATCAAGCCATGTAAATCATGCTGTTTTGCAATTTTGAAGTATATTTGGCGCTTCCAAAAAACGGTGTTTTCTTTATCTTCAGCTAAATTACGCTCACCATTACGCACTCGTCCAATAGATTGACTACGATGTCCATAAGCTAAAAGCAACTCATAGATAAAGTCTTGTTTATTTAGCTCATCTTGAGCAATTTTATGGATGATCTGTTTAACATTTTCTTCGATTTGGACGATATTCATTTGGGTAAAAAACCATTTAAATGCTGATAGTTAGTTTAAGGAAACAATAAGTTAAATTGAATGAGCCTTCTTATGTATGCGACATAAATTGACGTGGAATCAATCAAAAGTCATAGGATGCTTAGTGTGGAATTGAGAATCATTCCAATGATTCTGGATGAGTTCCTTTTCATTAAAATCATTTATTAATCTTGATCTAAGCAAATCAAATCCCTGCCAATAGAATTCATCTAATGAGGAATTGAAAATTTTAATCTTAGATTCCCTAACCTCTACATAGAGGTTAGGACGCAATTTAAAGCTATATTATATGCATTGAGATCAGTTAATGTCTCAATACATTTATTTTTTTCAGCATTGATCCTAATAGCTGAATTTGGAAATTTTTTTTCTAATAAAGAAAAGCTTTCTAGTTGCTTTTCTAACATGGAGATTTTCTTTTGAGTTTCTTCTTTAGAGTGACTCATTTCTATAAAATCTAAAGAGATATCTGTAATTTCTCTCAATTGATCAAGCTTACTTGTTTCCGAAAATGTTGAAAAACGAGGGTTAACCAAATTAGTTTCTTTTGTTAAAAAACCATCTTCTACTAGTTTTCTCAGTAATCGATACATACGTTGTCGATTAAAGCGATTACGTTCTTTTTTACTAAGTTTTAAGTGTTTCCAAAACTCATTTGCTGTCCACTGTTCAATCTTTTTGCTTTTAAAAAGTGGTGGAAAAAGTTCAAACATCGGCATATTGCTTATAGACATGACAATCACAGCATAAAAAAATAAAAGAGGATTATAGTCCGTGGATATATAGTCCTCAAATAGTGATAGTTCTGTTTTTTGATCACTTGAATTGAAATGTCAGAAATTAGTATCGCTTTTGGACAATTAGTTCGGAAACATAGAAAAGAGAAAAATATCTCTCAGGAGAAGTTAGCTCTGCTTTGTAGTCTCGATCGTAGTTATATGGGACGTATTGAGCGAGGGGAAGTGAATATTACGATTGAGAGGTTGTATGAACTTGCTAAGGCTCTTGAAATCGATGTGCATAAGTTGCTCCCCTAAAAGTTTTCTAGCAGTTAAGAGAGCTTTTAGTATTAAATGGTAATGTTATAAGGTCGACCTGCTATATAATCTTGCAAAAGTGTTATTAAATGATCTGAATACTTGTGAATTGAATTATTTTCACCTGTTTTGATGGCAATATGATAATTGTTATCAGAGCCTTTTAGGTCAATGTCATGTTTTTCTTTAATTTCTTCTAATATATGATGGACATGGTTCCATCTTTTAAAACCTAATTTGCTGGCTACATCTGTTAATGTGTGTTGATAGTTTGCATTTAAAGCTTGCCCATCATTAAGGCTTGTCAATCCAAATAATTTAGGCAAAGATTCGTCATCTGTAGAAATATCTTGAAGTATTTCGAAGTTAAAAGGTAACTCTCTTTTAGGAATATCTGATGCAACTAATTTGTAGGTTCGATCTAATAGTGCTCTTAATAGTTTTGGATTTACAGATATAGAAGGTGAGGACTTTGATATAGCAGAAAATATCCAGCTATAATCTTTCGCATAAATTACTTTAATTCGAATACTTTTTGTAGCAGTAATGGGTAAAAGTACTTCCTTTTGATAAGAAGTACTTTCTTTAAAATCAGGTTCGTAAATAACCATATAAATATTAGGTACTAGTTCTCCATTGGGACATAAAATTTCATCAATATCAGCAAGAATACTGATGATATTTGGGTCATTACAGCTATAACCAACAAAAAATAGTGGATGCTCAGCAAAATAAGTTAGTAATTTTGCACTTAAATATTTTTTTCTTAAATTGAAATCTTTGTAATCATTTTGGGTTAAAACTATGCTATTTCGATCCTCATAACAACCATGAATCTTTAGGATTTCCCCATATGTTGTGTAGTTTGCATGGATTATTTTTTCTCCAATAACTTTGAGATAATCGGGGAAGATTTTTTCAAGAATAGAATCATAGTTAGTAGTGATAATTGCATGAGGCTTAATCTGTTGTAAAAGTTTGATTTCTTCATAAAGATGGCTTTTCTCTAAAATAGCCTTATTTGAAATATCTTCTATTTTTTTACTAACTATGTGCTTTATGTATTCTTCTTTGTTTGTTCCACTTTCAAAGAGTTCTTCTGGAAAATATTCATTTTTTTCATCTTCCCATGCCCATTCGCTATAGGCATCAATAAAGCTAGTAGCCATAGCCATATAGTCAATAGTATTTTCTTTTTGAAATTGCTGTTCATAATATGCAAATTTTTTGGGAATTTTTGGACATGTTTCAGCCAAAATTTGCATTAAACCTTTCCAATTTGGGGCATGAAAATATCTTTGAGACATTCCTGAACCAACGAATAAAATTGGTTGAACCTGCAATGTTTCTAGTGTCACAGCTATATCATCTGTGATTTGTTGTTCGTAAGTCATAGATAATTATTTAATTTGTGAAATAATTTTTCTAGTATATTCTTAGCATTATACTTTTTCCTAGTACATAAATGCATAAAAGCAGAGCTAAGTAGCTCTGCTTATTAGGGGAAAATGATAATTAATCTTCTCTAAACCACCCATCAGCATAATCATCATGGTGATAATCACATAAGAATGTGCCACCAATTTCATATGTCGCTGGACTATCACAGTACTCACACTCCTTTCCGATTAAAGAGTTTTCATACTGACAGTCAGGGCAACGAGGGCTTGATGTCGAAACTTCATCATCAATTCCATCAAATGAATTTTCGCTAAAGTTACAACCACAATCGATACAAGTGTATTGTTTAAACTTGGTATTCATATCATTCCCTTCCTTAATAGCTTTTAGTTTGATTAACTTTTGGAGAACGCCATTGACTAAAAAAATGACGCATTTCCTCTTCTTGCTCTTCAGGAGTTGGAAGCCAATCGGGTCGATATTTTTTAGCTAGTTTTTGAAAATCCTCGGTAAGAACATGATGAAGAATAAAATGTAGCAAGGGCATATAGCCTGGACCAAATAGTGTAGCAGGAATGATACCATCACCTATTTGACTAGTATCGATCATTACATGAGTTGTACATGCAATAATTTTGTCAACCAAAAAACCATAGCCTGGATCGATATCATATGCAAGAAGAGCACACTGAAAAGATCCCACCCAATCCTCTTTTAAGATCAAAAACTCTGTTATAAAGCTCAAAGCAATAGTAAATCTATTGTTATACGCATCTATTAGGTATTGGATTCCTTTATCAAATTTACCTTCACATCCCAATATAATTCCTGTTATTAACTGGGAATATATATGCCCTTGCAAAGCTAATTTCTCAAATGTTTTGAGGTTGTCAGGTGAACATATCAATGGATAACTGATATCAGGATATTTATGACTTAAATAAATGTCATATCCTATCTCACCAAATGCTCTGTCAAACTTTTTAATATGGTTCAATTTGATTTCATGAATGAGATCAGAATAGGGTTTATTGAAGAGCTGTAAAGATAAGTTGTTATAAGCCTCATTTGTTTTTAAATCCCTAAATGTGCTTTTAGCTTTTTGCTTAAAGGTAAGCAAACTCATGTCATTAGGAAAGACGAGTTTATGCTCATCAAAAAACTGCTTTTCATAAGCATATTTTTCAAGATTATCTTCAGAAACTTGGAAATGGATAGGAGTTAAAGGAATAACGTAAGCACGTATATTATGTGCTACATCAGTTTTATCATTTGAAAGACGCATAGGGGTACGTCTCTTAAGTAAATGAGTTTTGCCTGAAATGATAACCGTGTAGGTTTTTTTGGTTGAACTATTACTCATGCGTGTGTCTCAACTAACGTCGATGCATGCAATTCTCCGCTCACTAAAAATACAAGCATCCTAAGTTAATTAAGATTAAGTACATCAGCCTCACTTTTTTTAACACCAATATTTCCCTGAAAGTGAGCGACAGGAGTAGGAGGTGTAGACCACCTACTAAACTATAAAAATAGATAGAAAATGTCAAATTCATTTAGATAGCATTTGATAGAAAAGTTGTAGTTATAGGGGAGGAATACTCAAAAACCACAATAAATTAAACATCTAAAAAAAATATTGTATTTAATAATTATTAAGATATTGAATTTTATAATTATATTTTTGTTTTATGGATTTTTTATACAGTTAACCATTTTGATCTAGAACGGTAAATCATCATTAAAACCCACCTGAATGCGGTGGGTTTTTTATGTCTTGAAGATTGGTATTGAGTTTGCATAAAGCCCGACTTATTAGAAGAATCATAAGTGTTAAAGCATTATCTTGCTTTTGATCAGCACAACTCTGCATCGAGAAAATAAATGAGATTAACAATACTAATAGAAATTAATGATCTAAAAAAGCGATCATTTTTATAAAAACTTGCGGTTTTACCTATTTTGAAATTTTTCGTATTCTAGCTTCACAAGATAAGCAATCCCAGAAATAAGCCAGAGGAAATATCTCATGAGTTTAATCAATACTGAAATCAAATCATTCAATGCAACTGCTTACCACAATGGTCAGTTCATCGAAGTTTCTGAGCAAGACCTGAAAGGAAAATGGTCAGTGGTGTTTTTCTATCCTGCAGATTTCACCTTTGTTTGTCCAACTGAATTAGGCGATCTTGCTGATCAGTATGCTGAATTTCAGAAAATGGGTGTAGAAATCTATGGCGTGTCTACCGATACTCATTTCACCCATAAAGCTTGGCATGATACCTCTGACGTGATTGGTAAAATCCAGTATCCATTGATTGGTGATCCAACCTGGACTTTGTCTAAAAACTTCGAAGTACTGATTGAAGCTGAGGGTTTGGCAGATCGTGGTACTTTCGTGATTGATCCAGAAGGTAAAATCCAGATCATTGAAATCAACGCGGGTGGTATCGGCCGTGATGCACAAGAGCTTCTGCGTAAAGTGAAAGCTGCACAATATGTACATGCGCACCCAGGTGAAGTTTGTCCGGCAAAATGGAAAGAAGGTGAAGCAACACTTGCTCCATCAATCGACCTGGTGGGTAAAATCTAATTCAAACCTAGTTCTTTGAAGCAAAAAATCCAGCACAAGTTGCTGGATTTTTTATTTTTTTAGTTTAGAGATTTATGAATTCTAGACAAAAACATCATGCCATTTGATTTCTATTTGAGAACAAAATGAGAATTGAGGAATTGCACTCTATGCTTTTTAAGCGGCTTATGCGAGGCAATCAAGTAAGCGCAATACCCTGCTGCATGATTGACTAGGCCTGAAAACAAAGAAGCCTCTGCTTTCGCAGAGGCTTTTATTTTATAAGGCGCTGTAGTTTCTTGTCGTTTTAAACAATTTTCGCATAAACGCATCTGAATGGAACCGGATGAATTTATGGTTTTCTTATGCTGCGAATCATAGGTATTTAAAAAGTATTTGTCAACCAAGGATTATAAAAATGGTTAATTAAATTATTTGTTTTTAAAGCGAATTTTCAAGTTTTTAGATAAAAATATGAATAAAATCTTAGATTTGATGGAATTTTAACTAAGGCAGAAAAATGAATAAAAAGCAGGTGAAATTGAACAAAAAGGCCTTTACGAAAAACATATATTCTGGAAGATTTTAATAACCTGTTTGATTGGCGCATGGTACATAATTTCTGTAGTTTTTCAATGACGGATGATCAGTTTGGATATCGCAGTAATTGGTAGTGGCATGGCCGGACTGGCTACAGCCAGAATTCTCCAGGACGCAGGGCATCACATCACGATTTTTGAAGCACTTCCAGGTCGCGGCATGGACAGTCATAGCCTTGAATTTGAAGGGGGCCTGATTGACGCACCTTTACGTGTGATGAACCCCTATCTGTGGAAAAACACCCTGAGTCTAGCCACACATCTGGGCATTAAAACTTATCCGGTGCGGACCTATATGGCCTGCAGCTGGTTATTTGAAGATAAAACTGAAACCTGGCTGACCACATCGCGCAGCCGAATTGGCAATATCCCGATTATCAACAACCGTAAAGGTCTGCAACAGTATGGCTGGCGTCTGGTCAAAGGCCTGTTGCAGTTAAAAGTTGCATTAACCAAATTCTTTAAATCGAAAAATCAGGACATCAGCCTGGCAGAATTTATCAATCGTAACGAGATTGAAGAAGTGTTCTGGCACGGTGCGGTGATGCCGGTGCTATATACCATCTGTACCTGCAATCCGAAAACCATTGGTGAATGGCCAGCTAAACCGTTGTTAATTTTCCTGCGTCAATTGACCGATGGTGATGCTTTACTGCGTCTGCAAGGCGGTACACCGGCACTGGTCGACAAGCTGATTGAAGGCATTCAGATTGAAGACGGTTCAGCAATTACACTGGTACAAGAGCAGGGCGATCAGGTCAAAGTGGAAAATGCGGCCGGTTATTCAAAACTGTTTGACCGGGTGATTGTCGCAACACCGACCACCAAAATTGAGCAATTCCTGGATCCGGTACAGTTTGCCAGTGAAATTGAATTATTGAAGAAATTCAAATTCGAACAAGGCGAACTGGTGATTCATACCGATGCCAGCGTAATGCCGCCAAAACGTAAAGACTGGGCCGTACTCAGCTATATGATGGACCGTAAATTTACCCGTCAGCAATTTACCGTGTGGCTTAACTCGATTGAACCTTCTTTGGTCGGCAAGTCGGCCGTGTTTCAGACCTGGCGTCCGGTAACCGACATTGATCCGAAGAAAGTGATCAAATCGGTCATGCTGACGCGTGCAGTGGTCGATGCCAATACCGTGGCACTGAATAAGGAATTGCAGCAACGTCATCTGGATGCCAACCGTAAGGTCTTCTTCTGTGGCTCATGGTCATGTGACGGTTTGCCAATTCTGGAATCGGCAGTGACTTCAGCGATGAAAATTGCAGAAATCTTTGGTGCGCCTTTACCATTTCAGGGTTTAAAACCTGTGGTCGAGGTTGCTCCGCAACTGGGTTATTAATCCATGCAATGGCTTCAGGCACTGCGTCAGCGTCTTCCCCAGCACAAGTATGCAATCGATGCCGCTATGTTGGGCGATCATGCGCAATTGCCCTGGAGCAATTTAGGGTATTGGCAAGCAGGTCAGCAGGATTATGCGGCTGCCTGTTGTATGCTGGCCGATCACCTTGCACAAACTGTAAATTTAAATTCAAAAGATAAACTGCTGGATTTAGGCTGCGGTCAGGGTGCAAGTTTGCTGTACTGGCAACAACACTATCAGGTGCAATATCTGGCGGGGGTTGAGCTGCAGGCTGCCTGTGTGGCTAATATTCAGCAACATTTGCCAGAACTGAATGCCATTTATCAGGCGTCATTTTTGCGTTTAAAAGAATTGCTGTTTTCCCAGCGTTTTGATGTGGTGCTATGCCTAGATGCGGCTTATCACAGCCCTGTGCCTGTATTCTTGGAGCAGGTCCGCAGTGTTTTAAATTCAAATGCGCGGATTGGTTTTCATCATCTGGTTTTATCCGAGCGTTGGGAAAATTTAAATGCATTACAACGGCGTAAATATCAGTTTTTATTGAAATCTGCTGATGTGAATTTAAAAGATTTAATGACAGTGGGGGCACTATATGCCTTTCTGGATCGTTTTGAATTTAAAAATATTCAGATTCAGGATCTGTCCGAGCCGGTATTTTCCGGCTTTGCGGATTACGTGCAAAAAACTTTGAATTCAAAAGCATCAGATGATCAGGCTCAAGGTTCAAAACTGGATCATTTTAAAATTCAGATGACAGCGAAACTATGCCGAAAATTATATCAGGAAGGGATTGTGAGATATGTGCAAGTGACGGCACAATCGAAGCACTAGAAAGTGCAAGAAGACTCAGCTCAAAATACTAAAACCCAGAAACATCAAAACCTCACTAAAAAGCGAGGCTAAGATATGGTGCCGGCACACGGATTCGAACTGTGGACCTACTGATTACAAGTCAGTTGCTCTACCAACTGAGCTATGCCGGCATGGTGGAGTGCATTTTACAGATTTTTTTGGGTCACGCAAGCCAAAAAATAACCGTTTAAACTGTTTCGGCAGGATTTGTTTATTTTGACCGGATGGATGAAAAGTTCTGTTTTTGATTATGTGCAAAGAAATGGCCCATATGTGCAGATATGGGCGAGGGTGAAAGCATAGGATTTGCTATGGATATGAGTTGGTTATAAGGTTTATCTGTTTTTCAGGATGCGATCTAATTCTTGTGCACATTCCTCTAAAGTAAAGGCCATATCAAACTGCATTTGAGGTTTGAGTTCTTGAGCGAGGCTTCTCCACTGTTCGATGAGTCTCAAGGCTTTTTGAATTTTATGTTTATTGATGTCCTTGGCAATGGTTGGGGTATAACCGCCACGTTTTGCATTTTTAATCTGTTTGGCATAGTTTGCGCTGTTATTCATGTTCGCTCTCCGAATAGCAGTGTATCTATTTTTTAACTTCAAATTTGAATGGCCCGGTTCACTTGGTTATTTCTTTCTATCCTGTGGTTTTTATTCTCCTTTTAGTTGATTTATAAGCAACATAACATAGCTTTGATGACAATAAAATTAAGCTATTTCTGTGCCAGTTTTTTGTTTAAACACATAAATAAAAACCTGAAATAAATGGCGTACAGAAACTGCACAATTTATCAGTTTTTTGGCTGATGAAAAATGAAGATTTTTAAAAATAGAATTGAACGTAAGTGTTGTGTTGCAAAAGATTTTTATGAACGAGGATTGATATCAATTCAATGCTCTGATTAAAGTAATGTATAACAATATTTTATAAAATAGGCAGATGATTTTTTTGCTAATCAGATGATGGATAAAATTAAATATAAAAAACCCGAATCATGTGATTCGGGTTTTTAAATTCTGGCGGTGAGAGAGGGATTCGAACCCTCGAAACGCTATAAACGTTTACACACTTTCCAGGCGTGCTCCTTCAGCCACTCGGACACCTCACCATAGGCCGAGGATAATAGCGAAAAAAACCAGCTGTGCCAAGCTGAAACAATTGATTTGCAGAAAAACTTTTAATGCGGTGCTATGATTCGCAAAAATGCTTGTTAAAAAACGAAGACAATATATGCAAAGCACTGCACAAAAGGCAGCTCTCCCAGTGATTACACTGGCTGCGCTTGGGGTCGTTTTCGGAGATATTGGTACCAGTCCGCTCTATGCACTGCGCCAATGCTTCCTCACCGCACACCTCGCCATTAGCGAAGCTTCTGTACTCGGCATCCTGTCCCTGATTTTCTGGTGCATGATGCTTACCATCAGCTTTAAATACGTCATGGTGATCATGCGTGCCGATAACAACGGCGAAGGCGGGATCATGTCACTACTGGCATTAAACCTGCGTACCACACGAATCTCTGATCAAAAGAAAATATTCCTGATCGCTTTGGGTTTTGTCGGCGCATCGCTATTTTTCGGTGACGGGATTATTACCCCAGCAATCTCCGTGCTATCAGCCATTGAAGGCCTGAGTATTGCCACGCCCATTTTCAATCAGTGGTTGGTGCCTTTATCGATAGGGATTCTGGCCGGATTGTTTATGGTACAGCGACACGGCACAGCCACGATGGGCAAATTTTTTGGGCCTTTAACCATGCTCTGGTTTTTGTCCATTGGCGGTTTTGGTTTGTGGAGCATTATCCAGACCCCATTTGTACTCTGGATGGTGAATCCCTACTGGGCCTATCATTTTGTAGTTGATCAGCCCTATGTGGCTTTTCTGACCATGGGGGCGGTGATTCTGACCATGACTGGGGGTGAAGCGATTTATGCCGATATGGGGCATTTTGGCCGTCTGCCGATTCGTCTGGCCTGGTTCATTATTGTCTTGCCATGTTTATTGCTGAATTATGCCGGGCAAGGCGCCTTGTTACTGCGTAGTCCTGAAGCACTGGCGAATCCTTTCTATATGCTGCTGCCCGACTGGGCCTTATTTCCGATGATTGGACTGGCGACTGCAGCGGCGGTGATTGCCTCACAGGCAGTCATTACTGGGGTATTTTCTATGGTCAATCAAGCCATTCAATTGCGTTATTTGCCGCGCCTGTCAGTCAAGCATACCTCTGCATTGGAGCGTGGCCAGATTTATCTGCCTTTCATTAACTGGATGTTGTTTATCTCGGTGCTGATCCTGATTTTACTGTTTGAAAATAGTGCCAATCTGGCCAGTGCTTATGGCGTTGCGGTGACCATGACCATGCTCTGCGGCACCATTTTGATCTCGATTCTGGCCTATGGCTTCTGGCGTTGGCCGGTCTGGAAAGTAGCGTTATTTGCTGTACCATTCCTGGCACTGGATTTAGTCTTTGTGGCCTCAACGTCCTTGAAAATCGCTTCGGGTGGCTGGGTGCCAATTCTGATTGGTGCGGTACTGTTTACGATTCTCATGACCTGGAAAGACGGGCGTGCGTTGGTACTGAACCGGCTGGAACAGGATGCCTTGCCGATTGATCTGTTTATTAAAAGTATTTCGATGGGGGAAGGCACCAAGTTTGTGCCAGGCGATGCCATTTTCCTGACCGGTACACCAAATATTGTACCGCATGCCATGTTGCATAATATTAAGCACAATAAGGTCTTGCATGAACGCAATATCATGTTGACGGTGATTACCCGGGATATTCCTTTTGTTGACAGGCAGGACCGGATTGAACTGGAAAAACTGAGTGAGCATTTTTACCGGGTGTTTATCTATTATGGTTTTAAGGATCAGCCGAATATTCCGGAAGCTTTACAACAGGCCTATGAGCAATGGGATTTTGAATATGACCTGATGCAGATCAGTTTCTTTATTTCACGTGAACGGATTATGCATACTGTGGGTGAGGGCATGGCACCGTGGCGGGAAAAGCTGTTTATTTCTATGCAGCGCAATACCAGTCCGGTCAGTGATTTCTATCAAATTCCACCCAACCGTGTGGTCGAGCTGGGCACCCAGATTCAGATGTAAATAAAATAAAAAGCATAAAAAAAAACCAGAGGCACACTCTGGTTTTTTTATGAGAGAAACAATAAATAAATGAGTTTCAGATTATTGTTCGAGTTCTACCGCAGCCGGCACTTCAGGTGCAGCATTCAAAGGTTCTTCCATCAGTACTGGCTCTGCATCAGATTGAGCTGCAATTTCAGTTTGTTCATTGCTCACATCTGCTTCAGTCACAGCCGCTTGTTGCTGTGCTTCAGGCATCGGTTGTTCTGAAGCAATAGCTGCTTGCTGTTGCTCTTCAGACATTGCTGGTACAGCTGCTTGTTGTTCTTCCAGTGTTGGTTGTTGTTGAGGCGTCGTCATAGACGTGCTGGCTTCTACTTCTGATTCAGTGGCTGGTTCAACCAGATTGGCCGGCACCTCTGCTTCATTCATACCTGGTTCTGTGACAGGTGGTTGAGGAGAAACAGTACCTGAATTTGGTACCTGAGTCATTGCTGGATCATTGGGCATTGGTGCCTGTGTGTTTGGCATGGCTGGTTGCGGTGCTGCTGCACGCGGATCGACCAGACGAATCTGACCAGAGTTCACCAAGCTTTCTAAAGAGGCTTCCTGACCATTCACCTTGGTACTAATTTTAGCTTTAGACAAGCTTTCAAGTGTTTCACCTGGTTGAACCGGTGGCTCAGCAAATGCAGCTACGCTGATCACACTTGTGAATAATCCTAAACCTAATACTTTAGAGAGTTTGGAATTCATGATTGACACCATTGCTAATAATTGTACGAATTGAGATAGGCCGTTAGCTTTACACACTCAATCTACTGAGCCAAACAAAGCTACGCAAACACCGAGAAACCTCATTTAAAAAGAAATAAAATTAGACAGTTTGTTACAACTGCCCGGGATTTTGGATACTTATTGTTTATTTAGTAAACGAATGGTAGAGCCAAGATATACTTCACTTATACAGCTTGTTAAGCTCGGTCAAAATCTGTATTGATCTAAAAAGTACGTGTAAGAATGGCCAAGAAGCAGCGTAAACCCAAGAACTCTTTTTTTCAGTTTTTAAATGATAATAGTATTAAAGTCATTCTGGGCGTGGTGGCTTCGAGCAGCTTCGCCATCGCTTTTGGTCAGGAAAAAATCAGTCAGTGGGTGTCACTATCCTCTTCCAGTGATTCTGCCTGTCTGAACCAGTTTTATCGTGATGTACCGCCATATTTGATGAAAGACAGCCTGAAAAAAGACAGCTATTCGCTGTGTTTTAATGGCTTTAATGTCGGTTATTCCGGGGTATCTAAAACGCCACTTTGGGTTGCAGAAGCCTTAACGCCAGCACGCTTAAGCCAGAAAATTCCCCGTGAAGATAATTTTCATGAAGAAGATCGGGTCAGTGCGAAGCATCGTGCCACATTGGCGGATTATCGTGGTTCAGGTTATGACCGCGGTCATATGGCGCCGAATGCGGATATGCCTAACAAGGCCGCGCAGTCTGACAGTTTTTCATTGGCCAATATGGTGCCGCAAGCGCCCAAGAATAATCAGCAAGTCTGGCGTGAGCTGGAAGAAGCCACTCGTGCCATTGTGACCAAGCAGAAACAGGATGTTTATGTGGTAACCGGGCCGGTCTTTGCCGGGAAGAAGCTGAAAACCATTGGCAATGGCGTGATTGTGCCAACCGCGGTCTATAAGGCGGTTTATATGCCGAAAACCGGTGCTATTGGTGCTTACTATGCACCGAATGACAATTCACTGAAAGTGCGTATTGTCAGTGTCTGCTATCTGGAAGAACAGCTTGGAATTAACCTGTTCCCGCAGCTTACCGAAGAACAGAAACGCAATACCTATAAGCTGCCACTGACTGGAAATGCCGTAAAAGCCAACCAGAAAATTGAATACTCTAATTGGGATGCAGAAAGCCAGTGTGCCGAAGAGGTTTCTGAAGAAAACCTGCAGGCATTACAACGCGAGTTTAAGTCTTCTGGTTCAGGCAGCTCGACCTCCTCAGCGACTGGTGGCGCGATAGACAACGCGACACAAGATGCCATCGTAAAACAGCTGATTGATGCCTTGTTGCAATATATTTTGCAGCTGTTGAAATAAGCTTGCTGAAAAAACCAGGATTCGGGTAGCATCGACATCAGACGTTCATGGAAAAATAACAAAGACAGGTGAAGAGGATATGTTTAAAGCATTTGAAAATGGCAGTGAATCCCATGCCATTCATGATCTGACTTTGGAAAATGATCTAGACTGCGTCAGCCTGTATGGCAACTTGCAAATCACCAAGGATCAGCAGGGACTGAAAGTGGCCAAAGCCTTGCAGGCTTTTCTGAATGATGTGGTACAACAACTAGAAAACACGCCGGACTTGCCAGAAAAAATTCAGCGTGATGATCTGGATGAAATTGAAAATCCATTTTTATAAGCATTTTTAAGCATATTTTTCTGCATTTTCCATGTGAAACATGCAGAAAAACAGAATCTAGAAATCATGGCTTTTATTGAAAAGCCTAATTTTTTTGCTCCCGCAATATCTCCCAACACTAGCCAGAACGTGCCGAGCAATTCGGCAAGATATTTATCCATATTTTAAATTCTTATTTTTATATTTATTATTAAGTCATAGGGGTAATGGATTTAAATTATCAACGCTGCTTGAAGCCCATCTATCAAACCAACATGCTTGTGGTTTAAGCGGCTGGCATATTCTGTTGGCGCCACTGCTGCGGCGTCAGTTGAGTCCATTGCTTAAAGGCACGCTGAAACGCACTCTGTTCAGAATAACCGAGTAACATGGCAGTTTCCTGCAAACTCAAGTGCGGATCTTTCAGATATTGCATCGCCATCATGCAGCGGATTTCCTGCATACATTGCTGATAGGTTTTGCCCTGTTTCTGCAAATGGCGTTGTAACTGACGCACGGAAAAATTCATCTGCTCGGCAATATGCTCGATCTGAAACAGGTTTTTTTGCAGGCCAATCAGAATTGCCTGTTGCAGTTGCTGATCAATGAGAGTGGAGTGCGGAAATTTTTCTAGCAATGCTTTGGCCTGTTGCATCAGCAGTTTCTGCAAGCTCTGGTCGCCCTGTTTCAGCGGTCTGGACAGTTCACTGACATGCATCAATACCTGATTTCTGGCTTGAGAAAAGCGGACTTTACAGCCGAAATACTGCTCATAGAGTGCAATATTTTTAGGCATTGCATGCTGGAAATGCACTTCATATAACTGAACCCCGTGCGGGTTCTGCACATTGGCTTTCACGAATTCCGTCATTAGCGCAATCGCGATTTCATCGGTCAATTGGGTATTCAGATGAAACGGAACTTCAACCCAGCCAATCGACAGATAATCGCCTTGCCATTGCAGCTGAAGTAGGCCGCCATCATAAATCAGACGATGATAATCATGATAGCGCATGAAGGCTTCACCCAAGGTCTCACTTGAGAGTGCCAGATAGCCAATAATACCAAGGTGTTTAGCTTCAACCAGTTGGGCGATTTCCAGGCCTAAAGCTGGTCGTTGCAGCTGTTGATCAAGTGTTGTTAACAGATCACGCCATAGGGCGAAATCAAAGCGTTCCAGATTTTGAATGGCCAATAATTTCTCAGGGACTTCAAGCTGTTTCAACTGATAATAGTCCAAAAGTAAATGTCCTAAACCACCGTATACTGAACCTACGTAGTTTTTTAGAACCAGCATTTTTAATTCTTTTATTTTGTCGTATTTTGTCAATCATATTGAATATTTTGGTCAATATCTAGTCTTTTATTTAGCCTATATTAAAAATAGACCAAGAGGTAAAAGATTATGTGGAAAGGTTTTCTGGCAGGGCTCGTCGTCGCAAATGGATTTGAATGGTTTGCGCATAAATATGTATTGCATGGTGTGCATCGGCCGGGACAGAGCCGTTATAGTCCGGTACCCGAGAGTATGCGCTCACACTGGGAGCATCACCGGATTGTGCGAAAAGCGGAATTTTCCGATTTCGGCTATGTAGAAGGACTGGACAACTGGCGTACCCGCAATGAAATTGCCTCACTGGCAGTCGTCGCGACCGTTTTTGGACTCAGTTTTTATCCCTTTTCCAAAGGCATGACCCTGGCTACCCTGTATAGTGCAGGCAACTATTATTATTTACATCGCCGGGCGCATCTGGAGCCGGAATGGGCTAAAAAGACACTGCCTTGGCATTATGATCACCATATGAATAGCAATCAGGATGCTAATTGGTGCGTGACCAAGCCCTGGTTTGACTATCTGCTCGGTACCCGGGTGATTTCCTCGGCAGATTTGCAGGAACAGAACCCTTTAGGTTTGAGCTTGCCTGCGCCGATCTCGAAAAAACTGAACCGCTGGTCAGAACAATATTTTCCGGTTAAATGGGCGGGAGCTTCTACTAAAATAACGAAAAATACTGCAAAAAATATGGCAATGAAGCAGTTAAATACGTAGGTCGTGGAATAAGACAGGGCTTTGTCGTGATTTGTCAATAAAATACGATTGTATTGTCAATATTGTCCTGCGGATTTCACTTATAGTTGTTCACGTCGGTGAGCAAAGCCTTATACTGATGATGTTTCTGGGGGGGATGAGTTCTTTTGAATACCAAGTGCTGTAGTCTTATCTTGGTTTTATAAGGAGTCGAAAGACTCCTTTTTTTTGTTCCGTATTTGCTGTGTTGTTTTATTTAAGGCATAAAAAAAGAGTGTTTATAAAAACACTCTTTAATTAAATCATCATCTAAAACGGCTTAAAGGCGCATTTCAATGCCTTGGGCTGCCATATAGGCTTTGGCTTCCGGAATGGTGTGCTGGCCAAAATGGAAAATTGAAGCTGCCAGTACCGCATCGGCACCCCCATGAATAATGCCGTCCGCCAAATGCTGTAAATTACCCACACCGCCAGAAGCAATGGTCGGTACCGTGACGCGGTCATTGATGGCGCGCATCAGGGCAATGTCGTAACCGGCTTTGGTGCCATCGGCATCCATCGAAGTAATCAGTAATTCACCTGCGCCGAAGTCAGCCATTTTCACGGCCCATTCAATCGCATCGATCCCGGTTTCTTTGCGGCCGCCGTGGGTGAAAATTTCCCATTTGTGGTCGCCAGTTTTTTTGGCATCAATTGCAACCACGATACACTGAGCGCCAAAGCGTTGAGATGCTTCCTGCACAAACTCAGGATTATAAATCGCAGCTGAGTTGATGCTGACTTTGTCTGCACCGGCATTGAGCAATAAACGGATATCTTCGACTTTACGTACACCGCCACCGACAGTCAGGGGTACAAAAACCGATTCAGCCATGCGCTCTACTGTGCGGTAAGTCGTGTCGCGTCCATGATGTGTAGCGGTAATATCAAGGAAAGTAATTTCATCGGCACCTTGTTCATTATAACGGCGCGCCACTTCGACCGGGTCACCCGCATCACGAATATCAAGGAACTGGACACCCTTGACCACGCGGCCGTTATCCACGTCCAGACAAGGAATAATACGTTTAGCTAGCATAAATTTTTCCAATTATTACAGCCGATTATGAAACTCACCCACGCAAGCGCTACACCTTGGCAGATGGAAACGGTATTCTAGCAAAATTATGTAAGTTTTTTCGCAGGTTTTCTATGTCGGTTTATACCACTTTGACTTTAAAGGAAGTTCAGGATTTTGCAGCGCCTTATGGTTTAAAGGCGATTGATCTGATTCCCATTCAAGGCGGTATTCAAAATACCAACTACTTTTTAGTCTGCGAAGACCAGCAATATGTGCTGACGGTTTTTGAAGATATGGATGAGCAGGCGGCAGGTGAACTGGTTCCTGTTTTAGAACATCTGGGCTGGGCCGGATTGGCCGTTCCTGTGCCTTTGTCGCATTCAGGCAAAGCGATTCACAGCATTAAAGATAAACCGGCACAGATCGCACCGCGCCTGATGGGTGAACATCCGATGCCCTCTACCATCGCGCAGGTTGAAGCGATTGCAGTGGCTCAGGCGAAAATGCATGTGGCACTCAAAGACTTTAAATTAGAACGTAATTTTGTGCGTGATCATGCCTATTGGCTGGCCGTTTCTCAAGAGATTAAACCAAGTTTAAGTCCGGCAGATAAAGTCTTGCTCGGTAAATTATTAGGTTTATATGAGGCGTTGACGGCGGTATATCCGGACCGTCCACGCGGTTTTATTCATTCCGATCTGTTCCGTGACAATACCTTGTTTGAAGGCGATCAGCTGAATGGCATTCTGGATTTTTATGAGCTGAATAAAGATGAGTGGTTGTTTGATATCGCCATTACGTTAAATGACTTCTGTACCGAATATCCTGACGTAATCTTAAACGAAGAAAAAGCGATTGCCTTTTTAAATGCCTATGAAACGATTCGTTCTTTAACCAGTGATGAACGCGCCTGTCTGGAATTGTATCTGGCCATGGCGGCAGGACGGTTCTGGATGATGCGCCTGCAGGTGGCTCAGCGTAATGCAGCATTAGGCCGGACGGGCGAAGATATTTTGCAAAAAAATCCGGATGAAATGCGTAATATGCTGATTGAACGCTTAAAATTCGTCACCGCTTAAACAATCAAATCAAAAGGGATAGGGGATATGCGCGATCAGGGACGTTTGGTGGAATGGTTTGATGATCAGGGTTATGGTTTTATCCAGCCTAGTGACCCAGCCAAAGATCGCGTATTTCTGCATATCAAGGACTTTGCCAAGCCTGGCCCACGTCCAATCGTGGGCTGTGCGCTGGATTATCTGGTCATTCTGGATGAACGCGGACGTTATCGCGCACAGCAGGTCATGTACCTGAAAGCCGCACAAGCCAAAAGTCTGCAAGCCAAACTCAAACCGTCCAAGCCACAGCAGGCACAGAAATTACAGCCGATGCAGATTGCCTGTGTGCTCTATATTCTTTTTTTGGTGGCTTTGACCTTGGGCAGTTTACTCAGTGGACTGGTGTTGTTACTGGTCAGCCTGATGAACGCGCTCAGCTACTGGCTCTATGCGCAAGACAAGGAAGCAGCCCAGCTGGGTAATCGTCGTATTCCGGAAAATACTCTGCATCTGGTGGCCTTCTTGGGCGGCTGGCCGGCAGCCTGGCTGGCACAGCAGAAATTACGGCATAAAACACAAAAACAACCTTTCCGGCAGATATATTTTTGTACCATAGCCTTTAACATCATTTTGATTATATGGCTGATTTCCCCATTGAATAGTTTAAATATCTAGGGGAAGTACCAGGAGGGGACGTGAATTATTCCATTGATAAAGACTCAAACCGCACACTGACTTTTGCACTGTACATTTTATATATTGTGGCCATTTTTAGTGCTGGCCTGCTGGCTGTCGTGGCGTTGATCATTAACTATGTGAAACGGCGCGATGTGCGCGGTTCCATCTTTGAAAGCCATTTTACCTGGCAGATCCGCAGTTTCTGGTGGTATCTGTTCTGGAATATCGTCGCCTTTATTCCATTTTTCTTTTTGTTCTTTACCGGCGAAGATCCTGACCTGTTTGCAGGGGTCGCATTTGGTGCATCCGCTTTCTGTTTAGTGGTGGTGGTTTTGGCCTGGATCTGGATTGTGTATCGGGCGATTCGCGGCATCATGCGCTTAAATGACAATAGACCGATGTATAGCAAATAATTTTAGCCGTATTTCCCCAGAGAAAAAATCCCCCTTTTTTAAGGGGGGATTTAGCAGAATTAAGAAAGATCTTGTTTTAATTGTTCTGTTGGATCTTTTCTTAAAAACTTTGGTTTCCATTCACTGGCAATTACGCCAAGTACCACCATCAATCCGCCTAATAAAGCCAGTGACGGTAAACGTTCTCCGGCCAGACGGCCAAACAGGGCTGCCCATACCGGTTCACCTGCATAGATAATCGCTGCTTGCGAAGGATCCACCATGCGCTGAGCCCAGTTCATCACCAGTTGGATCAAGGCACTGGCAATGCCTAAACCGACTAAAATTCCTGCCAGATGCCAGTGAAATCCAGGTAACTGAGATTCACCTAAAACAGGTGCGATCATGAAGCAGAACAGGGATGCAAAAATCAGTTGCAGCACCGTGACCCGGCGGACATTGACCTGCTCGGCGAAATAGCTGATAAAAATAATCTCCAGTGCGATCGCAATCGAACCAAGCAAAGTCAGGGTTTGTCCGAAACTGAGCTGAATCGCAGCAAAGCCATTTCCTGTCAAAAACACCAGACCGATAAAGGCAAACAGCGCTCCGATCCAGGTCATAACATGTGGTTTTTTGCGAAATAGCAGCCAGAGCAGGATCGGAACCAGCGGAACATACAAGGCGGTTAAAAAGGCCGACTCACTGCTGCTGATGGTCTGCAAGCCCACAGTTTGGGTGCCGTAGCCAATGGCGATCATGATGCCAATCACCGCGCCAGCGAACACTTCTTTCAGGTTCATGCCTTTTAGCGACTTCAGTGAAATCAGGGTGACAGCAAGCGCTGCCGCAGCAAAGCGCAGGCCGACAAACATAATCGGACTGCTAAAATTTAGCCCGTATTGCACAGTAATAAAACTGCCGCCCCAGATAATGGTGATCAGGATCAGGGCGAGTTGCGGTGCTTTTACCATCCAGCCGGAGTGATTTTTGGAAATAAGTGTAGACATGCCAGGAGATCAGAAAATTAAAAAAATAAAAAAGAGGTCCGAAGACCTCTTTTGCAGCAGACTTAATTATAGCGCCTGTTGCTCATCTAGCAATAACTGTGCTTCACGCAAGCTTAATGTACCTTCGTAAATCGCACGGCCGGTAATTGCACCTAAAATACCCGGTTGGTCTTTCAGGTTACGCACGTCATCCAGATTGGTCACGCCGCCTGAAGCAATCACAGGCAAACCTGAGTATTGCGCCAGATTCACGGTTTGCTCAATATTCACACCCTGCATCATGCCATCACGCGCGATATCCGTGTAGACAATGCTTGACACGCCAGCATCGGCAAAACGTTTCGCCAGGTCAGTAGCCTTGACATCAGTCACATTGGCCCAGCCATCTGTTGCTACCATGCCATTCATGGCATCAATCCCAACAATAATATGACCAGCAAATTTTCGACATGCTTCTTCAACAAATTCAGGATCCTGAACTGCTTTGGTGCCAATGATCACAAAAGAAACACCGGCTTGCAGATAATGCTCAATGGTTTCCAGAGAACGGATACCACCACCAATCTGGATCGGCAAATCAGGTTGAGATCGGACAATGGCTTCAACCACTGGCTTATGGATTGGTGTACCTGCGAAAGCACCGTTTAAATCTACTAAATGTAAGCGGCGAGCGCCTTCATTTACCCAATGCTGTGCTGTTGCGACCGGATCGTCTGAAAATACGGTATCGTCTTCCATACGACCTTGCTTTAAACGGACACATTTGCCATCTTTCAGGTCAATTGCAGGGATGATCAGCATGCTTTCGCTCCTTGCTTAATCTTTAGAATGAATTTGAGTGTATTCATCTTAGCAAATAAAGTCGAAATTTCTAACTCTTAAACGGTATGAATAAAGAAAATCTGTCCATAGATAGGTAGCAGTGAGGTAATTTATTTTGCTCGTTTTAATGATTTTAATGATCCGTCTCTTGAATGGAGATCAGATTTTCCATAACGGATCGTGTACTGAGCGGGTCGATAATCGAAGCTGTAAGATCTACTAAAGTCACAGCTCTCTCATCGACCACGCTCATTACAGCTTTCATGCGTACATCAAGTTGCCAGTACCAGCAGGCCATGCAAGCGATTAAGCCGTCGATGAAGGGCGGATTCTTAATTTTAATGAAGTATTGGGAATCTGTCTGGATAATAAATCCCGACGCAGTAATTCTTCAAATACCAGCATGGGCGCATAGGCATCTGCGGCTGCATAGTCAATTTGTGCCGGGCTGAGCTTCTTGTTGGCCCAGTTCGAGGTGCTAATCCGTTTGGATTTGGGGAAATTCAGTTGAAACAACAATGCCATGGCATTTTTTAATCCGACCGGATTGTTTAAACCAAAAGCTTTAAAACATTTAGACAGTTCAATCACACTATTCAGTTCAATTCCTTTTTTACGGAACAGGTGCGCATCATTTTTCAGGCCAAAACCGACCTTGATCTGCTCGCGACTGGCAAAGATCGGTTTAAGAAAATCCCAGATCGAATCATTCATTTGAAATAAATAGGCTTTGTCTAAAGTCGCCAGCTGAATCAGATGTGGCCCAGTAGAGACTTCACCGACTTTAAAGGTGGGCTTGGATTCAGAATCGAAACCCAGGACTGCACAGCTTTTTAGTTCCTGTTCAAGAGCATGACATTGTTCCAGGCTATTAATCACCTGAATCTGTTGCATCGGAAGATTTTGAAATACAGGAAAGGCCTGAATTTGTTCCTTGCTTGGTAAAGTGTCCAGCCGCTGTTCCATACGCATTAATCATGAAATGAATGCGTTCAGCTTAACCATTTTTCCTGTTCTAGGCAAAAATAAAGCCCATGCAGAATGGGCTTTATGCAGAATTTAAACAGGATTAATCAGTGTGATAGCTACTCTGTTCCATCTGTGCCTGTTGAGCACGTTCAACATAATTCTGATAAGCAGGGACAGCAAAGGCTGCCAAAATAACCGCGAGTACCAGATACAGCACCACCAAAAGCGTTTCCCAGCCACGTGTAGTGCGTGGAGGACCATATTCATTATTTTCGTTGTGACCGGGTGCCAATAACAGGTAAAGTGTAAAGACAAGGTTCACGACCGGCACAAAAATCAGTAAAGAAAGCCAGCCATTATGATTGCGGTCATGTAAACGACGAATTAAAAAAATCACGCTAAAATAAATTGCAACGCCGTAGATCAAAACCAACATCACCATTAAAGGCATGGACATTTTACCATCTAAAGTCTCAGGACTCATTCCAGGTAAAATAAAAGCAGCAATGATTCCGATGATCATAAAGCAAAAACCAAGCAGCATATTCCATGCGATATAAGAACGTCGCCCAAAACGTCCTGATGCATTCCACCCCGAATCCTGAATTGTATTACTCATTATTTTTCCTTTGTTTTCATTAGATTTTTTATAAGTAAGTCTATGATAAAGGGATTTTTTATAAATGAAAAGTGTAAAAAACAATCAATAAAAAAGCTCGCAATTTGCGAGCTTTTTAGGCGAAAGGAAAATCAGATTTTCCAATCCACAAAGTTTTTCAATAACTGCAAACCGGCGGTATGGCTCTTTTCCGGATGGAACTGGGTCGCAAACAGGTTTTCTTTATGAATCGCTGTGCAGAACTCAATGCCATAGGTACAAGTAGCTGCCACCAATTCTGAATCTTGTGGTTCTACATAGTAACTGTGCACAAAGTAAAAACGCGCGTCCTGTTCGATATTGTTCCACATCGGATGATCAGGCTCGACCTGATGCACCTGGTTCCAGCCCATATGCGGCACTTTTAAGCCCGCCATTTCTGGGAAATGCTTAACCGCACCTTCGAAAATACCCAGTGCATCGGTACCACCATTCTCTTCAGAATGCTGCATCAAGGCTTGCATGCCGACACAAATGGCCAATACCGGTTTGTTAAATACGGCATTGCGTACCACTTCATCAATCCCGGCTTCGTGCATGCCTTGCATACAGTCACGCATCGCGCCTACGCCCGGAAAAACAATCTTGTCTGCTTGTGCAATCAGTTTTGGATCATTGGTCACATCAACCGTGGCACCGACATGTTCTAATGCTTTTGCCGCAGAGTGCAAATTTCCCATGCCATAATCAAGAAGGGCAATACGGGTCATTACAGTGTACCTTTGGTTGAAGCTACCGTATTGGCAGCACGTGGATCCACTTCACAGGCCATACGCAGCGCACGCGCAAATGCTTTAAATACGCTTTCGATCTGGTGATGGCTGTTTTTGCCTTTCAGGTTGTCGATATGCACCGTCATCAAAGAATGGTTTACAAAGCCCTGGAAAAATTCAGAGAACAGGTCTACATCAAAACGGCCGATCATGGCACGGGTAAATGGAATATCCATAAACAGGCCCGGACGACCAGACAGATCCACCACGACACGGCTTAAAGATTCATCAAGTGGCGCATAGAAATGGCCATAGCGTTTCAAACCTTTTTTATCGCCCAGTGCTTGCGCGAAAGCCTGACCTAACGTAATACCGCAGTCTTCTACGGTATGATGGTCGTCGATTTCCAGATCGCCATCACAATGAATATCAATATCAAACAGGCCATGACGCTTGATTTGATCAATCATATGATCTAAAAAGGGAATACCCGTGTTTAAGGTGCCTTGACCAGTACCGTCGAGATTCAAACGAACTCGAATTTTGGTTTCGTTGGTATTTCTTACCACTTCACTGATACGATCTGTCATAGACACGTTCCTCAAATACGTCAAAATGATTGATGTAGAAAATATTTTCGCCGTGACGAAGTCACCGCATATTAGATTGCTCAGGAGGGTTTATCAATGCCTATCACCGTACATGCTTATACTTCTTTAGAAAATGACGAAGTGCGCAGCCAGCTTGAGCGACTGTATGACACGAGCCCGGAATTTAGCGACGGGGCAGATGCCATGGAACAACTAGAGCAAAACCTTGCACAGTATACCTCAGTTTATAGCGCAGAATTTAATAGCAAAATTATTGGGGCAATCTGGTGCACTGGACAGGGTGAAAGCCGGATTCTGGAAAATATCGTCGTACATCCGGCCAACCGCGGTCGTGGTGTGGCAGAAAGGCTGGTGAGCGAAGTTTGCCGCATGGAAGAAGAAAAAGGCGTGAAAAACTTTGTGCCGGGCTGTGGGGCCATTCATCGTTGTCTGGCCAATCTAGAAAAAATCTGAAAATAGATTAAACCTAAGCAGCCGTTAGGCTGCTTTTTTATGTAAATAAGCGCTTAAATCTGTTTTATTGCTGAGGTCTTTGGTAAACACTGTTCGATTTATGACTCAAATTGACGTGGGTTGATGGAAAAGTAAACATTTGGTGAAAATTATTCTCTCTGCTCTTGACGATTTACAACTGAAACTGTTTAATACGCGACATCGGCGTGATAGCTCAGTAGGTAGAGCAACGGATTGAAAATCCGTGTGTCCCCAGTTCGATCCTGGGTCTCGCCACCATATTTTAAAACGATTTCAAAGTTTTCAATCCCTGATCCCATCAGGGATTTTTTTTAGGCCAAAAATCAGCCATTCAAATATTTTTTTCATAATTTTGATTGACTAATGAGGCCAGATACGGCTTAATACACCGCATCGGCGTGATAGCTCAGTAGGTAGAGCAACGGATTGAAAATCCGTGTGTCCCCAGTTCGATCCTGGGTCTCGCCACCATATTCAAAAAATCCTCAAACTTGGTTTGGGGATTTTTTTTGCCTGCACCAAAGCCAGATCAACATTATTCTTTTCTATTTTTCAGTTGTTTCAACTTCTTCTTTTTCGACGTTTCCTGCTTTTTTCTTCCTGATTGACCGTTTATCAAACTTAACAATAGGCACTGGCATTATTTGTAAGATTTAGCTTTGACGCTTTCCCTTTTCCAAACGAGGGTGAAAATGATGAATCTCCTAACACCAATTAAACTAGGCTTTCTTACGGTCTGTACTGCTTTTAGCCTACCGATCTTAAGCCATGCTGCGCCTGCTGCTGATTCAGTGGTGTTGCCGACTCTGACTGTCATGGCGGAACCGGAACTGCGCGCCGTGACTGAAAAAATGTTGCCTTATCAGGAGCAGAACAGCCAGCGTAAGGCCCTGCAAATGCGCCTGATGAAAATTGAACGTGAAATTCAAGCCTATAGCGTGGACGGCGACGTAGTGGCGAATATTGATGTGATGCGTGCACCTGCCGATCCTGATCTGGATAGCCTGCCTGTGGTGTTCCGTGAATATGTATTGGCCATCGCACAGGGCTTGCAGTCTTCAGACCCAAGAAATGGGGTGTATGTATTGCTGCAACCTTTTGGAATTAACCGCGATGCCACCAATGTGAGTATTGTCCGCGAACAATTCGATCCGAACCGGCTGAATCTGAGCCTGCCGTTTAATTCCCCATAATGTGTGCCTGTTGGTCTAGATAACTTTGTTTAACGAGCTTGTCAAAGCTAACATGCAATGAGATCGACAAAATACTGTTCTGGGAAAGGGTAGCTTTGTGAGAGGAGCAATTTCTGTCTAAGCTAGACATATTATTGGAAAAATCAAATGCCTTGAATTGTATTTAAAAAATAAGCATAGTGGATGTAAATCAACAAGATCTGACTGACAGAGCTGGAGCGTATACATGCCGCGTGTTTTTATGATTGTAGCCGCTGTGACACTGGCAATTTTTATTGGGCTGTTTTATCAGAATTCGGTTCAGCAAAAACATCAGGCCGAGCTGCTCGAATATGAAACCGTGCTCGAAGAAAAAACTGAGAGCATTGCGCAGCAGGCACAGGACTGGTCTAAACCAATTCAGATTGAACTTGAGGATGACCGTCTGGATGGTGACTATGCCATCATGGCAGAATTTATGCTGGGGCAATTGCGCGACAGTGCCGAGGAACGCAATCAGTATCTACGCGACTTAAAAGCCGCCAACTGGCAGAATTTTCTGAATATCGACCGCTTGGCCAAGGATCAGGCACAAGGCTATAAAGAAACGGAAGCGATGCTCAAGCAAGTCCATCAAATTGTGAACAGCTATCAGCAGAAAATCCAGCAGCGCGATGCCGAGCTGATCGACAAGGCACAACAACTGGATATTAAAAACCGTTATCGCCAGCAACTGAGCCTGACCCTGAAAGACAGTCAGCAAAATAGTAATGCACATGTCATTTTTGAAATTGAAAAACAGACGCTGGCCAAGGCTGATGCCTTATTTGCAGTACTGAAAAAGCATAAATGGCAAAAGAAAAATAACACCTTTATGTTCTATGACGATAAAGCCGTGCAAGAATTTAATGCGCTGTATAAAGAAATGCTGCACTTGAATAAACAGATGGAACGAGTGGCGACTGCCAATCAGAAAGCGGTTGAAAACAAGTTGTAGCATGACCTAGATGACAGGATTGCCATAGGACTGTCATCTGCTGTTCAAACTCGCTTGCTAAATTGAAGGGGTCGCACAGATCACGACATAACATTTAAGCAGGTGAGTCATGCAAACAATTCGGGTTTTTGCTGATATTCAGCAGGTGTACGGTGAGTTTGTCGCAAATAAAAAATGTCCAAAATTACAAAGGATGAATAACGGGGATAAGAACCGATTGTTCTTAAATCAATATTTCACGCTGATCGAGGACTGGCACTATACCGAACAGATTGTGATTCAGTTCAATCAGCAGTATTTCAGTCTGGATCTGGGGAGCGCACCGGATTTTATGGATCAGGACAAATACATCAACTGGCTGAAGTCGGAACTGCTACATTAATCGAGTCGCCATATTCCTCATTGATATACAACCGAGCTGTCTGAATAGAGGCAGCTTTTTTATTTTTCTAGATTTGGTATTGATCTTGCTGTTGCATGCATCGGCACAGTACGAACAGGCGCTGATTCCAATTCCGATTTGAACAGGCTATGCTGAAACTTATTACCGCTGCCAAAAGAATGACAGGCGGAGCATGGATGATATGGAGGGCAAAAAATTATGCAACAGTTGAAATGTTATAAGGAACTTCCAGTCTGGACTCAGCAGAGTATTCCTCAGGGCTTCAAGAATCAGCACAATACCAAAGCGGGTACCTGGGCGAAACTGACAGTATTAAAAGGTGAGCTGCGTTTTGCCATGCTGGAAGAATCTGGCGCAGTGCAATCCGAGCATGTGTTTACACCAGAGCAGCAACCGCCATTTATTCGGCCTGAGGCCTGGCACAAAATTGTTTCTGTCAGTGAAGATGTCGAATGTCAGCTGCGTTTTTACTGCCAGCCTGAGGATTACTTCATCAAGAAATATCAGTTGAATCCTACCCATTCTGAAGTGCTGGCAGCGATGCCCTATTTAAAAGGTGGCCGTGCGCTGGATGTCGGCTGTGGTACAGGGCGTAATGCGCTTTATTTGAGTCAGAACGGCTTTAAGGTCGATGCCTGGGATGTCAACGAAAACAGTTTGCAAACCTTAAGACAGATTGTACAGACCGAGCAGATTGATCATGTGCAGGTACAGCGCCGCGATCTCAACACGGATACCAGCATTGCAGGCCAATATGACTTTATCTACTGTACCGTGGTGATGATGTTCCTTGAGGCGAAAACCATTCCACCGCTCATTGCACAGATGCAGCAGGCGACCGTGCCAGGTGGCTATAACCTGATTGTTTGTGCCATGGATACGCCAGATATTCCGGCACAAGCCGATTTTCCATTTGCTTTTCAGCCGGGGGAGTTGCGAGGGTATTATGAGGGCTGGAATATTGTGAAATACAATGAAGATATTGGTGAGCTGTATCGTGTCGATGAGCAAGGCCAGCGGATTAAACAGCATTTTGCCACGATGCTGGCGCAGAAGGCTGAATAGAAGATTAAGTCTTTTAATTCCTGAAAATAAATTAAATCATCCAAAACAAAAAAAGATGTCAGGCTGAC
Source organism: Acinetobacter lwoffii (assembly GCF_024129855.1). Classification (GTDB taxonomy): domain Bacteria; phylum Pseudomonadota; class Gammaproteobacteria; order Pseudomonadales; family Moraxellaceae; genus Acinetobacter; species Acinetobacter lwoffii_L. Next base: position 28,634 of record NZ_JAMXXC010000006.1, on the reverse strand, counting down.
ATCTTTTTTTATGCTTAAAGAATCTTAAGCTGCTTTTTTAAACCAAGAGAACCAGCCTTTTTTCTCAGCTTTTACTTCTGCTTTTTCAGCAGCGGCGTCTTTGGTTTCTACTGCTTCAGTTTTCACAGCTTCAACGTGTTGTTCTGCTGTAGCTTGAGCCATTTCTACTTGAGTCGTCGCTTCTGTTTTTACTGCTTCAGCTTTAGTTTCAGCCGCTTGTTGATTTGCAGCAACAGTCGCTTGAGTCGCTTCAACTTTCGCTTGTACAGGTGCAGCAGTTTCTTTAGCAACAGTTTGGGTTGTTTTGGTTACAATAGTTGCTGGCGCAACTTGAGCTTCAGTTGCCATTGCAGATGCAGAAGTCGCTACGATTGCAGTTGCGATCATTGTTTTAAGCATGTTCATATAAACCCTTTTAAGGAAATAGGAAAAAGAGGTTTGATCATACGCTTATAAAATTTAAGTGATTCATAATCAAGATTTAAGTGACTGAAAAATAAACCAATTTTACAAATAGATAACATTTTGATTTAAATAAAAAAAGCTCCGAAGAGCTTTAACTAACGACATAAAGTTTAGGTCTAGGTTTAGATTCTTCAAATTTATCTATTGAATAAAATGTTAGATCATTGAAATCTGAACGAGAAATGCCGATTCCATCTAGCATTTTAGAAATACTAAAACCATCTTGAGTGGCTAAAGTTTTTAAAATTTTTGAGTAAAACAGAGATTGATCACCATAAGTTGGATCAGGTTCATTCAAATGATATCCAAAAGAATTTATACGAATTGAGTTGTTTTTATAAATCCAATCAGAAATCAAATCTAATTTATGGCAACGATAATTCACAGCTTTAAGTGAGACACGCCAATATTTTTTATACTCAATCATAGATTGAATACTTAAATTTTTTGGTAAATTACTGGTAAAGCCTTCATAAGGCATCAGAAATTCTGAAGCGAATTGATCTGCTTCACTTTCTTTTGTTCGATTGTATTCGGCATTATCATCTTTGTGCAGAATCATATGACCAAGTTCATGAGCAGCGTCAAAGCGTTGTCTTTCAAATGATTTAAAATCATTTAAGAATATAAAAGGATTGCCACTTTGTTCATCAAAAAAAGAAAGTGCATCCATTTGTTTTATATCAAAAGGTAGGCGAAAGACGCGAAAACCCTTTAGCTCAAGTAGCGCAATAATATTATTAACGGGTTGGATGCCTAATCCCCAAAAACCTCTTAAATTATTTGCAACACTTGATGGATAGTCTGGGTGATTAGATTCAAAAATTTCAAGATCAGGGAAACTAAATTTAGGAAGAGTTAATTTACTCTCAAAGTAAAGGTTAATTTTTTTTGCTAATAGAATATAGGCTTCATTTGCATTTCTATATTCAGCCTTAATTCTAGCTGCTGACCTATAAAAAATGTCGGACGAATTGACTAATTCGAGATTATCGTCCGCTAAAAAAAAGCTAGCAGGCAAACCCAATTTTTCAGTTATTTGCTGAAAATCTTCACAACTAATAGGATATTTTCCATCTGTTAAAATTTTACGAATTTTAGGCTCAGAGCAACCTAAAAGATTAGCAAAATCTTTATTGGACAAGCGTCGCAAATCCTTCGCAACCTTTAATCTAGTTCGATCAATTACTTGCATTTCCTCTAGCCGGCTTTCAAGTTAATAGGTAAATCCTCTTCAGTGATTGTACTAGATGTAGTGAGATCAGGACTAGGTTTTCTTAACTTTGGATTAAAATCATTATTAGGATTTTGATTGTTTAGTATGAGTCTAATTAAATAATTTTTAACTAAAAATTTATCTTTTCCTGACTCTTTCACAATTGTATAAGATGTTGGAAAGGCTAATTCTATTTTTATTTGAGATCTATCATCTTGAAGGTAGCGAATGTCTTTTCTTGAGGGATAAAAACATATCCAAGTTTTAAATAAGTCTTTATCAGTATAAGAGCCATAATTCTTATGAACTTTATCTTTAGTCTTTATTCCTTTAGGGGAGGCAGTAGTTAGTTGTGAGTCACTATATCCTAGTGCATGATTAGCAGAAGCAAAAAGAATAATTTTCTTTTCTTCGTCTGAAACTAAACATCTTTGACCATCTATATTTTTGAATTGCCAATTTGTATTAAGGGACCTTTTTAACGCCAGCCCGATAGCCTGTTTGAAGTCACCAGAACGTGACACAAACTTCATATCATTATTTTCATCTTTTAATTCAAAAGCATTATCGATAATTTCCAAAGCATTAAATAGCAAGTTGCAATCAAAAAATCCAAGCTCATTTGCTTTTTCATGTGCCTGATCATTTTCAAAGAATTGTGTATTGAAATTTTCTTGCTCTTCTTGAGAAAAAAGTTCACGATTTGACAAATTTTAACCCTCATATTTTTGTTTAATATCGTTTTTATAACATGAAGGTAGGCATTAATATATTTAAATCAATTGTTTGAATCTTTTGCTTACAAAAAACCCCGCAATAAGCGGGGTTTCTTTTGATCTCGGTATTTAATTAAGCATTAAACACGTTCGATCACTGTTGCAATACCTTGACCAAGGCCAATACACATCGTCGCAAGACCAATTTGCGTATCTTGTTGCTCCATTACGTTCAACAATGTTGTTGTGATACGCGCACCAGAACAACCCAATGGGTGACCCAATGCAATCGCGCCACCGTTATGGTTCACGATGTCTTGCTTGTCATAAATGCCTAAGCCTTTAAGAACAGACAGACCTTGTGCTGCAAATGCTTCGTTCAATTCAAAGGTTTGAATATCAGCAATTGACAGGCCAGCGCGTTTCAACGCTTTTTGTGTTGCCGGAACCGGACCATAACCCATGATCGCAGCATCACAGCCCGCAACCGCCATAGAGCGAATTACAGCACGTGGCTTAAGACCTAAAGCTTGAGCACGTTCAGCAGACATCAATAACATTGCAGAAGCACCATCAGACAACGCTGAAGAAGTCGCTGCAGTTACTGTACCGCCTTTCGGATCGAATACTGGACGCAAAGATTTGAACGATTCAAGGTTCGCATCTGGACGGATCACTTCATCGATATCACACAGGATTTTGTAGCCATCTGCATTATGACCTTCAATGCCGACGATCTCATTCTGGAACAGACCGTTTTCAGTCGCAGCCCAGGCACGGCGATGTGATTCCACACCGAACGCATCCTGTTCTTCACGGCTAATACCGTTCATGCGACCGAGCATTTCAGCAGTTAAGCCCATCATGTTCGACGCTTTGGCATAATGCTTAGACGCTTCAGGGTTCAGGTCGATGCCGTGCATCATGCCCACATGGCCCATGTGCTCAACACCACCGATGATGAAGATATCACCCTGGTTCGTCGCAATTTGCGCAGCCGCAGTGTGAATCGCCTGCATAGACGAACCACAAAGACGGTTTACCGTTTGACCCGCAACAGTTTTCGGCAGGTCTGCTAGTAATGCGATATTACGGGCAATGTTCATACCTTGTTCTAGGGTTTGGTTCACACAGCCCCAGATTACGTCTTCAACTTCATGCGGGTCGAATTCGTTACGTACCAAGAGGGCACGGACAAGCTCAGCAGACATCGAGTCGGCACGTACATTGCGGAACATACCGTTTTTGGTTTTACCCATTGCTGAACGTACGCCATCAACGATGACAACGTCACGTGGATTTAAAGTAGCCATTCACGTTGCTCCTTAACCGTAGAATTTTTTGTTGTTAGCAGCCATTTCGCGCAACATTTCTGGCGCTTCATAAGCTTTACCAAGGTGCGCATACTTATTGCAAAGCGCAACATACTCAGCTACACCGGTTTGATCGATGTAACGGCATGGACCACCACGGAATGGAGGGAAACCAACACCCATGATCATGGCCATATCTGCTTCAGCAGCAGTGGCTACAATGTTGTCTTCCAGGCAACGAACAGTTTCGTTACAGAAAGCCAGCATCATGCGATCAATGATTTCCTGAGCGTCAAATTCACGTTTTTCCGCAGTTGCAACAGATGCCACAAGCTCATACGCAGTTGGATCAACCACTTTGGCTTTTTTGCCTTTACGGTCAAGTTCATACTTGTAGAAACCAACGTCGTTCTTTTGACCCAGACGTTTGTTTTCGTACATTACCTGAATCGAACCTTTGAAATCAGGTTTCATACGATCCGGGAAGCCTTCAGCCATCACTTCTGCACCGTGTACGCCAGTGTCGATACCGACAACGTCCATCAGGTAAGCAGGACCCATTGGCCAGCCAAATTTTTCCATGACTTTATCGATTTGCTGGAAGTCAGCACCATCTTTAAGCAACAGGTCAAATGCACCGAAGTAAGGGAACAATACGCGGTTCACCAGGAAGCCCGGGCAGTCATTGACCACGATTGGTGTTTTACCCATTTTCTGAGCAAGCACCACAGTCGTTGCAATCGCTTCGTCAGAAGTTTTCGCACCGCGGATCACTTCAACCAGTGGCATCATGTGTACCGGGTTAAAGAAGTGCATGCCCACGAAGTTTTCAGGACGTTCCAGGTTTTCAGCCAGGCGCGTGATTGAAATCGTAGAAGTATTAGATGCAATGATCGTGTTTTCACGAACTTTCGCTTCAGTTTCTTTCAGTACGATGCCTTTGACTTTTGGATTTTCAGTTACGGCTTCGATCACGATGTCCACTTCTTTAAACTCGTCATAGCTTAAAGTTGGACGGATGCGAGCAAGAGTTTCACCCATTTGAGCAGGCTTCATCTTCTTACGTTCAACTTGTTTGGTCAGTAAACCATTGGCTTCTTTCATACCCAAAGCAAGTTGCTGGTTACCGATGTCTTTCATGATGATCGGTGTGCCTTTGCTTGCCGCTTGGTAAGCAATACCACCACCCATGATACCCGCGCCTAGAACAGCCGCTTGGTTCACTGGATGCGCACCTTTTTCATAGCGCTTCGAGGTTTTTTTCACGATCTGGTCGTTCAGGAACAAACCGATCAAGGCACCTGCTTGTGGTGTGACTGCTGCTTTAGCAAAGCCTTCAGCTTCCGCTTTCAGCGCGTCATCACGATGCAGGCTCGCACCGGCTTGTAATGAATCAAGCAATAATTTTGGCGCAGGGTATTGAGCTGGATTCGCTTTTGCTAAAACCATGCCTTTCGATGAGTTAAACGCCATCATCTGTTCGATCGGGCTGAGTTTAACTGGATCGAGTTTTTCCTGACGCTTGGTTTTCCAGTCTAAACGGCCATGAATCGCCTGTTTTACCAGATCAAGTGCAGCATCTTGTAGCTTGTCAGCAGGAACGACAGCATCGACTGCGCCGTCTTTCAGTGCAGCAGCCGGCTTTTTAGGATTGGCCATTGCCATCCATTCTACCGCGTTGTCGATACCGATCAGACGGCTTAAGCGTACTGTACCACCGAAGCCAGGGAAGATACCCAGCTTGATTTCAGGCAGGCCCACTTGCGCCTGTTCTGACATGACACGGTAGTCACACACCAGGCACATTTCGAAACCGCCACCCAGTGCCATGCCATTAATGGCAGCCACTTTAGGAATGTCGAGGTCTTCGAAGCTGTTAAAAATTTCATGTACTGGCATTGCCCAGTCAACAATCGCTTGTTCACCCTGAGCAAAGTTGTCGCCGAATTCAGTGATATCAGCACCTACAATAAATGTAGATTTGCCTGAAGTCACAATCAGACCTTGAATATCGGCATGGGAGACGGCTTCGATAGCAGCCTTGAAATCTTCAATCGTTGCACGGTTGAATTTGTTAACGGACTCACCTTGTAAGTCAAAGCGGAATTCTGCAATCCCGTCCTCAAGCATTTGGACGGTAATGGCATTGCCAGCGTGGATCATGCCCTGATCTCCTTTATTTTGGAGGACTTCTAAGTTGATGTTGTGAAGCAAGTGCGCATGTCCCGCGCACTTTTTGACTTCGCTAATCTTACGATAACTATATCCAAAAAGAACATAACAAGTTGTATCAAGCCGTGACGCAATGGTCATCAATTTCTGCCAGACTGATCCGCCCCGCTATAACTTTTCCTTTCAGTTTTCTAAAAGAAGATGAACCAAAGATTTTGTTTCAATTCATTATTTTTTATCAATCAGCCTGATAGATATGGAGCAGGGTGACTGATTTTCAAGGTGCATTTCTAGCGGAATTTTGTCAATTCAGTCAATTTCTATCCTTGAACTTGCCATTTTTAGCCTCGAAGTATGCTGAGCGCAGGGCTTTCAGGTCTTTGCTGATAGTATTTAATCAGCACAAATAACAGTGTATTAGATCATTTGAGTTACTGAACTTTTCTGATGAGATCGAAAATGGGAACGATCCTGTCGATGTGTGATTTAAAATAATTTCCATCCTGCCGGGTTGAATCCCTGTCATCTGCTATGGAATTGTTTATGATGATCTTGCACTTAGATATGGGGGATATCGATGCACGTATTTCGTTCTAAAAAAGACTGGTGGCTGCTGGCTTTTGTGATTTGTATGAGTGGCCTGTTGCTGCAACTACTGCTGACCATGCAGGCCAAAGGCACTATGCAGCAATATCCGCTGCACACTGCGGTTTATGTCCTGACTATTATCATTTTATGGTGGCCGCTGTGGAGTACGCGCTATGTGATGTACAATGGGGTATTGACCATAAAAAGCCTGTGGTTAAGCTGGAAGATTCCGTTAAGTGAAATCCAATCCATTCAGCCCACAGACCACTCTATCATTGCGCCAGCCTTATCTTTAAAGCGTCTGCGGATTGACTATACTGATGCGGGCGTGCAGAAATTTATATTGGTTTCACCCAAAGATCAAACTGCTTTTATACAGGTGCTTCAGCCGAATAAAAACTGATATCGAGTCTGCCTTAGTTAAGCTTTTGCTTGCTCAGGCAGAACCACCAGCTGTCCATCGACACAGTCCAGATGCAGACTGAACTGCTCAGGCTGGTTTAAAAAATACAGCGCCAGAATCGGCTCCAGTTCGGTACGCATCTTGCGGCCCAAATGCCGGGCGCCGTAACGAATATCATGGTCCTGATAGAAATAGGCTTTGGCTGAAGCGCTTAAATGCACGCTGCGTTGCTGATGTTGCAAGCGCTTGTTCAGTTTATCCAGTTCAATTTCGACCAGACGTGGCAGGGCATCATGCTGTACCGCCTGATAATGCAGGCTGCGGTCAATCCGGTTCAGAAATTCAGGGTCGAATTTACGCTGCATGACTTTTTCAATGATGCGCTGGGTGGGAACGCGCTTCAGACACAGTGCCTGCATTTTCTCAGGCAGATAGCTGAGTTTGTCCAGATATTGCTGCGCCGCCTGTGCCCCGACATTGCTGGTCATAAAGATCATGCAGTTGCGAAAATCGATAGTTTTAGTGCCCGCTGTCAAGGTCAGCCGGCCAGTATCCAGCACGTTCATCAAGCCGCGAATCACTTCGTTACTGGCTTTTTCCAGCTCATCAAACAGCATGATGCCGGGACGGGTATGACTGCCGGCAATCGCAGTTTCATCAAACAGGCTGTGACCTTCCTTTGATCCCACATAACCGGGCGGTGCGCCGGTCAAAGCCGCCGCATAATGTTCCTGTGCCAGAGTATTCATATCAATCCGGCAAAAGGCATCCGGGCGGCCATAGATCGCATCGGCAATCAGACGCACGGTTTCTGTTTTACCGACGCCAGTAGGGCCCAGCATCAAGGTAACCGACAAAGGGCGATCCGGACTGGAAAAATCTGCCTTGACCACATGCAACATTTTTTCAATTTCATTCAGGGCTGCATCCTGCCCAATAATCCGTTCACGTAGCAGTTGCATTACCTTACTCGGCTCGAAATGAAAACGCGGTTTACCAATCAGGCGAGCACGTTCAGACGGGTGATGGGTGGAGGTGGAGGGTTGAACAATATGAATGCCCGATTGCTGCAGGGTCATGCGAATCATCTCAAAACTAGACTTTTTGAGCATAACAAAGTTAAAGGTTGAAACTTATAGCTTTTAACAATCAGTTTATGTCGTGAGGATTATAGATTGGGGGGATAACCCGACAGGAACTTTAAGATTAAGTGGCAGCTTCAGGGGAATTTTGTGTTTTTGCTTGAAAATGACGCAACAATCATCACATATATCTGCAGATTGTAGGTGAAAAATAGGCTTTAGGTGAACGAAAACGCACGCCCCCATATTGAAAAAATCCTGGCGAATATGACCAGCCTGCCCGGGGTCTACCGGATGTATGGCAAAGACGGTGAATTATTGTATGTGGGTAAAGCCAAAAACCTGAAAAACCGGGTCTCCAGCTATTTTGTCAAAACGCTGGATCATCCCAAAACCCAGGCCTTGGTGGCACGGATTTATGATATCCAGACCCTGGTGGTACGTTCTGAAACTGAAGCCTTGTTGCTGGAACAGAACCTGATCAAGCTGCATCATCCGCCCTATAACATCATGCTGCGTGATGACAAATCTTATGTCTATATTTTTGTTTCGGCAGATAAACCCTATCCGCGTTTAGCCAGTGGGCGCGGCAAGGGCAAGCACCAGGTGGGCAAGTTTTTTGGACCTTATCCGAGTGCGTATACCGCCCGGGATACTCTGGTGGTGCTACAAAAACTGTTTAATGTGCGCTCCTGCGAAAATAGTTTTTTTGCCAACCGGACCCGGCCATGTCTGCAATACCAGATCAAACGCTGCTCTGCGCCCTGTGTCGGATTTATTTCTCCGGAAGACTATAAGGCAGATGTCGATAACTCGATCCGATTTTTGCAGGGCGATACCAAGGAGCTGAATCAGGAACTGATCGCAAAAATGGAAGCGGCCGCTGAAGCGCTGGAATTTGAAAAAGCGGTGTTCTATCGTGACCGGATGGCATTGTTAAGAGACGTACAGTCGCAGCAGGCGATCTATAAGCTCAAAGGCGAAGCCGATATCCTGTCGATTGCCTATCAGGCCGGGGTGACCTGTGTGCAGATCATGCATGTGCGCAACGGCAAAATGCTGGGTGGAAAAAGTTATTTCCCAGATATGCTCAGTGATGACCTGGGGCAGATGCTGGCCGATTTTATTGCCAATTTTTATTTTCAGGTGGCCGATGAAATTCCGGCTGAACTGATTGTTAATCTGGAAGTGGCTGATCGTAAAGAACTGGAAGCAGCACTCTCGCAGCATTTTGGCAAGAAAATCCAGATCAAGTCCAAAGTCCGCGAAACCCGGGCCGAATGGCTGGAACTGGCGCAGATGAATGTACAGCACGCGATTCAGGGCAAGCTGGCCAATCATATAGAATTAAATGAGCGTTTTCATCAGCTGGAGCAGGTGGTCGGCCATCCTGTAGACCGGATCGAGTGCTTCGATATTTCACATACCATGGGCGAAGATACCGTGGCCTCCTGTGTAGTCTTTGATAGTGGTGGTGCGCGCAAGCGCGATTATCGCCAGTTTTCCATTCACGATATTCAGGCGGGCGATGACTATGCCGCCATGCGTCAGGCGCTGACCCGTCGTTATAAGAAAGCCCTGTTGCCGGACTTGCTGCTGATTGATGGTGGCAAGGGGCAATTGCACATGGCGATGGAGGTTATGCAGGAACTGGGTCTGGATGCCTTTATGGTTGGTGTGTCTAAAGGTGAGGGACGTAAGCCCGGTCTGGAAACCCTGCACTTTACCGATGGCAGTAAAATTCAATTACCGGAAGATCATAAGGCGCTACACCTGATTCAGCAGGTACGTGATGAAGCACACCGCTTTGCGATTACCAAGCATCGTGCCAAACGCGACAAGAAACGGGGTTCGTCGGTACTGGAAGTGATTCCGGGGTTGGGACCTAAACGCCGTCGTGACCTGCTGACCCATTTTGGCGGGATTCAGGGCGTACTGAAAGCCTCAGAACGAGATCTGCAATTGGTACCGGGACTGGGTTCAGTCATGGCACGGATGATTTATAAAGTGTTGCATGAATAACTTGGGGGCTCGAATGCAAGGGCAAAAATGCGTATTGACGCATGGGTCACAGGACATTCACAACCTGATGAATTTTGCCGAATATACTGAGCATCAAGACTTACTGAGGGATCAACATGTCTTTGCATGCACTTTATGCACAAATTACCGAACAGGAATGGGTAGAGTTCCCACAGGGATGGTTACAGGGCCGTACCCTGTATGGCGGTCTGGCTGCCGCGATGATGATGCAGAAAGCCGCCACTCACATCAATGATCCGGCCAAGCATTTACTCAGTTGCAGTGTGACCTTTGTTGGCCCGATTCAGCAAGCCAAAGTACGACTGAGTGCCGAAACCCTGCGGCAGGGCAAGTCGGTGACCACGATTGAAGTGCGCTTATGGCAGGACGACGCGGTGCAAAGTATTCTGATTGCCAGTTTCGGTATTTCCCGTGATTCAGAGATTCAGGTACAGCAACAAGCTCAAGCACCTGACTATGCTGTGCCAGAGCAGCTGTTTCAGATTCCTGCGGGTTATGGCATGCCAGACTGTTATGACCATTTCGAAGTGGCTTGGGCGGATATCAATCTGCCTTGTAGTGCCAGTCCTCGTCCGGACTTTGGTGGCTGGTGCCGATTTCATCCTGAAAAGCATCACAACCGTGAATTTTTGGTCGCCGACCTGATGGCCATCTTTGATATCTGGCCACCCGGGGTGTTACCGATGTTTAAAAACATGGCACCTGCGAGTAGTCTGACCTGGACAGTGACCTATGTGCATCCGGTTCAACATCAATTGCATGATTGGTTTAAATATAAAGTATTTACCGACTATGCTGCGGATGGTTATGCGACGGAGCATGCCTATCTCTGGGATGCCGAAAATCGCCTGATTGCGATGGCAAGACAAACAGTGACGGTGTTTGCCTAGTGACACTGCAAGTCAATTCGTATAAAGTGAAGCCTATTAATGATGGATCAAACCTCTAAAAAAGTGTGCATTTTCATCGTACATGAGGGGAAAAATTGGCGGTGTCTATGACTACAGGTCGTATCCTGAATATTCCAAATATCTTGACCTTGGCGCGTATCGCTCTTATTCCGGTATTTTTATTGGTGGCTTACTGGCCACCTGCAATGGGCTTTGATGCCCATAACCCCGACATGACGCGGCATATTATTTTGACCACGATTTTTGTGGTGGCTGCGGTAACGGACTGGTTTGATGGCTATCTGGCACGTACATTAAACCAGACTTCCGCTTTTGGGCGGTTTCTCGATCCGGTTGCAGATAAATTGATGGTCGCAGCTGCACTGATTGTATTGGTGCAATGGCAGCCTTCCATGTCGATGGCTTTTGCTGCGATTGTAATTATTTCGCGTGAAATTACCGTTTCAGCCCTGCGTGAATGGATGGCAGAACTCGGTGCGCGGACCAATGTTGCGGTTTCAACAGTGGGTAAATACAAAACCGCTTTTCAGATGATCGCTATCACCGTATTCCTGCTGAACTGGCCACCGCTAGAAATGCTGGCGTATGCCTTGCTATACACCGCAGTGGTACTCACTTTATGGTCGATGTTCATTTATCTGAAAGCGGCTTGGCCATATCTGAAACAGCCTTAATCGAAATGAAAAGAGAAGCTCCTTGAAAGGGGGCTTTTTTTATGCGCTTAAATTATCAAGCCAATCGGCAAATTGCAGGCAAAAAAATACCCAGTCTTTGGGGGAAGAACTGGGATGAAATCGGGGTATTTGTTGCTTATTATTATAGTTATTCAAAGATATCTCATCTTCTTAGGGCTCATTATAGAGAGACAGTTTTTTTTAATCATGTGGCTTCTTGTAGCAGAATGTTGTGTTTTGTGAATACTCTGTATATTGCTTTTACAATCCATTATTTTGATACAAATCTAAATGTTTTTCAGTAGGATAGTGACTGACTCGATAGACGAAATAGGATAAGTGAAAATCTGTTTTTTGTGCCCTAAATATTGGTTAGTAAGATTTGCTAGATTTAGTCAAAAAATCCCTTGAGATAGGGGATAGATTTATGCCTACGCGGATTTCATCTTTGTCTCGTGTAACAAAAGAAAAGCAGGGCTTTAATGTGAAAAGCTTCTGTATGGGGAGCTCTTTACATTCAAAACTATGTGCTTAGCTGGTCTTGAGTAATGTTTAGAACAACACATAAAAAAGAATCTCCAAAGTTGGAGATTCTTTTAGATTAAAGTCTACGCGGACTTCGTCCTTGTCTTACGTAAAAAAGAAAAGCAGTGCTTTCTTTTTTACTCAGGCTTCAGCCCTTCGGCTTTTTCTAGGGATGCATCATTGTTAAAGAACTTTTCACGCTGTTCTTCAAGAAACTTTTTCGCATCTGCTTCAAACACGTTCAAACGCTTTTCATTAATTAGCGTAGTCTGGTGTTTTAGCCATTCTTGCCAAGCCTGTTTAGACACGGTGTCAAACAATTCCTGACCCTTTGGCCCCGGGAATGGAGCAAAGTCTAAACCTTCCATGTCCGCCTGATACTTACGGCAAAAAACTTGTCGAGACATATCCATACTCCAAAATTATGCGTAAAGTTGTTCCAAACGCGCATGTGCACGCTCAATGGCTGCTTTCACTTGAGCAGGCGCGGTGCCACCAATGTGATTACGGGCATTCACCGAAGCTTCAAGAGTTAGGGCTTTTTCAAATACGTCTGCTTGAATCAGGTCAGAGAACTGTTGCAGTTGTTCGAGTGTCAATTCAGACAGGTCTTTAGATTCTTGTACACCGAGTGCAACCGCTTTACCTACAATCTCGTGCGCATCACGGAATGCAACGCCGTTTTTCACCAGGTAATCAGCTAGGTCAGTCGCAGTTGAGAAACCACGCAGCGCTGCTTCGCGCATTTCAGCAATGTTTGGAACCAGTGCAGGAATCATGTCAGCAAATGCCATGAGTGAACCACGAACTGTATCGATCGCATCGAACAATGGCTCTTTATCTTCCTGATTGTCTTTGTTATAGGCTAGAGGTTGGCCTTTCATTAAAGTCAGCAGGCTCATCAAATCGCCATAGACACGGCCGGTTTTACCACGTACCAGTTCAGGCACATCCGGATTTTTCTTCTGCGGCATGATTGAAGAGCCAGTACAGAAGCGATCTGGAATATTCACGAATTTGAACTGTGCAGATGTCCATAGAATCAGTTCTTCAGACATACGTGATAAATGCATCATAATTAAAGATGCAGCGGCATTAAATTCAATCGCAAAGTCACGATCCGATACTGCATCCAGCGAGTTTTCAGCAACAGCTTCAAAACCTAGCAGTTCAGCAGTATAAGCACGGTCGATTGGATAAGTAGTACCTGCAAGTGCAGCAGAACCAAGCGGCATACGGTTGACACGCTTACGGCAATCAATCAGACGTTCTGAATCGCGTACCAGCATTTCAAACCAAGCCATGAGATGATGACCAAAAGTCACTGGCTGAGCGGTTTGCAAGTGGGTGAAGCCTGGCATGATGGTGTCGGTGTTTTTAGCCGCTAAGCTTAAAATACCTTTTTGTAATTTTTTCAGTAATTCTAGGATGCTATCGATTTCATCGCGTACATAAAGACGGATATCTGTAGCCACCTGGTCATTACGGCTACGACCGGTATGCAGTTTCTTGCCAGTAATGCCGATACGTTGAGTCAGGCGTGACTCAATGTTCATGTGGACATCTTCTAAATCAATGCGCCATTCAAAGTTGCCTGCTTCAATATCGGCTTGAATCGCTGTCAGACCTTCAATAATGTCATCGCGTTCTTGCGTGGTCAGTACGCCCACTTTTGCCAGCATGGTTGCATGGGCAATCGAGCCTGCAATATCTTGTTTATAAAAACGTTGGTCAAATTGAACAGATGCTGTAAATTCAGCAACAAAAGCATCAGTCGCTTCAGAGAAACGACCGCCCCACATACCCGAAGTCTGGGCGTGTGATGGATTAGAGGAATTAGAAGATGTGGTCATGTCGGCTCAATCAGATTAAAAGCAGTAGAACGAAAAAGAGTATAACAAATTCAAAGCCCATTGCCGAAGTCACATCTGCTCAATCTTTTACATCGATAAACGAACAGACGCAAAATTCCTATTTTTTTAGCCAGATCGGCAATCTACGCTATTTGCTGGAACTGTTTGCTGGCGGCAATATTCTGGCCATGATTCTGGCGCTTGCAGAAGCGCAATCCTGGCAGGCTTTGAATGGAATGCACCTGCTGCAATATATCCTGTATATCAACTGGGTACTGTTATGTTTTGCAGCACTGGTCGAGCTGTTCCATCAAGCCTTTCAACGTATGGGAATCAAACTGGCTTTGATTTCTGGATTTCTGCTGTTACAGGCAATTGTACTGCTCACTACGGTGAACCTGAATATCTTGATATATTTTGGACAGAATTTTAATTTTCAGGATTTAAACCTGGCGATTGCGCTGGATCGGGTCGGACTCCATTTAAGTCTGGGAATTTTGCTGGGAACTTTCTGTTTTCGCTATCTTTATTTGCGTGAGCAATGGGAGCAGCAGCAGCATAGTGAGTTGAATGCTAGGATTCAGGCCATGCAGGCACGGATTCAGCCGCATTTCCTGTTTAACAGCATGAACAGTGTGATCAGCCTGATCAGTATCAATCCGGATAAAGCCGAGCACATGCTGCTGAATTTGTCACGGTTATTTCGTGCCAGTTTTCAGGAATTAAAACTGGTCAGCCTGCAGGAGGAAATTGATCTGTGCCAGCGCTATCTGGAGATTGAGCAGATCCGTCTAGGTGAGCGTTTGCAGGTCGAATGGAATTTAGAAAACAAAGACTTATACTCACAAGTTCAAATTCCATTATTAACTTTACAACCCTTGCTAGAAAATAGTATTTTCCATGGAGTTGAAAAAATTCTTACAAAGAGTACCATAAGCATATTGGTTGAAATATTGCAAAATCAAATTAATATCATCATAACGAACCCTTATGCACAGGATAATAAAACTTTAAAAAAGGGACATGGTATTGCAATAGAAAATGTCAGACAGCGTCTGCAAGCTTATTATGGACCCAGTGTGACTTTTCAAACCTTTGCCGGCGAAGGGATGTTTACGACGGTAGTGCGATATCAATATAAATAAAAATAAATCAAAGAAATCGCAGTTAGCTTTATCATTCATCTGATGATGTTAACTGGGTAAGGAGGAGAAATGGACATCCTGATTTGTGATGATGAGCCTTTGGCCGTCGAGCGTTTATCACGTTTGGTCTCTCAACTGGGGCATGATGTGGTGGCGACAGCAAGCCATGGCCGTCAAGCGATTGATCTGGCTCACCAATACGAACCCGATGTCATCCTATTAGATATTCAAATGCCTGAAATGAATGGACTGGCTTGTGCGCAACATTTGCGTCAACTGGATCCAATGCCGGCTATTGTCTTTTGTACGGCCTATGACCAACATGCGCTGGATGCATTTAAATCAAATGCCGAAGGCTACTTGCTTAAACCGGTGATGCAACAGGAATTGGCACAGGTTTTAGAGCACTTAACTAAACTTACCCAAGCTCAAATGAGCCAACTAAAACAAAAAGAAAATATGGACGAAATCAATATCAGCCGCCAGCAGATCGCGGCAAAAACCTATCGTGGTGTCGAATTGGTGCCAGTTGAAAATATCTATTATTTTCTGGCGGATCAGAAATATGTCACTGTGCGTCATAAAAACGGCAGTGTATTGATTGATGAAACCTTAAAGGAGTTAGAGCAGGAGTTTGGGAACCAGTTTATCCGGATTCATCGTAATGCCTTGATCTCGGTGCATTATCTGGATGGTCTGGAAGTGGTGAGTTCTGGTCAGTATCAGGTACGTTGTCGTGAGCTGGACGATCGTTTGGCGGTTAGTCGGCGACATTTACCGTTTTTACGAGATCGGATTCAAAAGCTTTAGCAGGGGATGAATGAGAGCATTGAGTTGAAACTTGTATAAATTCACTTGCATTTTCAAGTGAGCAGGTTAAGTTTAGACTATTGTTCTCATTTACTGTTATTGAAATTTATGAAGACCCTAAAAATTGCAACTCGACAAAGTCCACTTGCGCTTTGGCAAGCGGAACACATCCGTGCGCGCCTACAAGATTTGCACGCTGGTTTGCAGGTCGAGTTAGTCACTTTTGTTACACAGGGCGATAAAATTCTAGATACACCACTGGCTAAAATTGGTGGAAAAGGACTGTTTGTAAAAGAATTAGAAGCCGCTTTACTGGATGGTCGTGCAGATCTGGCTGTGCATTCCATGAAAGATGTCCCGATGGCCTTGCCCGAAGGTCTGAGTCTGGCAGTGATCTGTGAACGTGAAGATCCCTTAGATGCCTTTGTGTCGAATACCTACACTAGTTTTGAAGAATTGCCACAAGGCGCCAAAGTCGGAACCTCAAGCTTGCGCCGTAAAACCCAGATTTTAAAACAGCGTCCAGATCTGGACATTATCGATTTACGCGGTAATGTCGGCACACGTTTATCTAAACTGGATGCAGGCCAGTATGATGCGATTATTCTGGCCAGTGCCGGTTTAAAACGCTTGGGTCTGGCAGAACGTATTCGTCATACTCTGACGCCTGAAGTCAGTCTGCCGGCCGTGGGTCAAGGGGCATTGGGACTGGAATGCCGTACTCATGATCAGACGGTGCTGGACTTGATTCAGCCACTCCTGCATGCGGATACAGATGCGTGTGTACGTGCCGAACGTGCCTTTAATGCCTATCTAGAAGGCGGATGTCAGGTGCCGATTGCTGGTTATGCCACGCTCAAAGAGGGTGTGATTTCAATCGAAGGTCGTGTGGGCAGTGTCGATGGAACAGTTTTGCTCCGGGCACAGCATACTGGCAAAATGGCAGCTGCGGAGCAATTGGGTGTAGAGCTGGCAAAAGACCTGCTTGATCAAGGTGCTGGCGAGTTGCTGAAAGTACTCTATTCACACTGATGTTATTGATTAATACTCGCCCCAGTGATCGTGCTACAGGCTTGACTCAACAGTTACAGGCAGCACAGGTGTCTGTTCTGGAATTGCCCTTGCTCGAACTGCATGCCATGCCTTATTCCGATGAGCTGTCGATTTTGTATCAGCAGCTGGAGCAGGCACAGATTATTGTGGTGGTCAGTCCGACGGCCGCTCAGATTGGCATGCAATATTTACAACAGGCGGGTATTAAGCTCTCGGCCTTGGCGCAGGTGCATTGGGTGTCAGTGGGAAAAGCCACTGAACAGGCACTGGCGAGCTATGGCATTCATAGTCATGTGCCTGAGGTCGAAACTTCGGAAGGCATGCTGCAATTGCCTGTGTTGAAGCAACTGGCTTCTGGTTCAGGTGTGGCTTTCTGGCGCGGAGAAGGTGGTCGTCAATTTATGATGGATCATTTACGTGCCAGCAATATTAAAGTTTTAAACTTTATTTTGTACCGGCGGCAATGTCCTAAAACGACGGCAACGATTTTGGCAGAGAATTTGGCGCTGCTTAAGACACAGCAGCGTTTTGCAGTGCTAATCACCAGTGAGGCAAGTTGGTTAAACTGGCTGATACTCTTGCAGAGGAATGCGGAGTTTATACAGCAAGCCTGTTATTTGGTTTTGGGGCCACGTTTGGCCAATATTCTTGGGGAATATCAACAGCAGCATCAGGCAAGTTTTCAATTCGTAAAAATCGATGATTTAGACGCAAATACGATCTTGCAGAAAATGGGGCTGATATTAGGGAACGCATGAAGAAACTATTCATTGTATTGTTCATCTTAAGTTTGTCATGGCTGGTCAAGCTCAGCTACGACCTTCATGTTCTGAATACAGCACAGACTGAATTTAATCAAAGCATTAATCAGTTACAGCAGCAAAATGCCAATCTCAATGATCAGTTTGTGGCTTTAAAACGCCAGATTTCTGCTCAGCAGGAAAGTGCTGGAGCTACTTCAGCGAAAGCGTCAGTAAATGAAGCGGCAACTGATGCAACGCAAAATGATATTGTCTTGGTGCAGCAACATCTGGATCTGATCGAATTTGCACTACAACAGCAACAATACGCCACTGCGATTGAGAAATTAACTCAGTTATCTAATGAGCTGGATGATTATATTTTAGCGCCTGCCTTGGTCAGCAGTTTGCAGCAAGTGATTGCAAAAGATCAGGACATGCTGAAAAAATTCGTGAACAGTCGATTAGTGCAGCAAAATAAAGTAAAAGAGATCCTGGTGCAGATGGATGCTGAAATTGAAAAAGAAATTCAGACACCACATCGTCAGCGTCCAGAAACTCAACGCTCTTTCTGGCAGCGCTGGATTCAGGTTGAATCCGCAGATCAGCCAAGCACAGTCTTGATGCAACGGCATCTGGTACTGAAAGAGGCCCAGTTGCGCTTGCTCATCGCACAAAATACCTTGCAAAAAGACCAATCTGTCGCTTTTCAGCAAGCACTGAATGCCGTGATTGAAGTTTTGGGACAATTGCCGGATGCGCAGAGCCAAAAATGGATTCAGCAATTGAATCAAATCAAGGCTACCCCGATTACTCCGATTCCATTATTAAACACACGCACCCTAGTGGGCTAATTGCTTATGAAACAGATTCTGCTGGCCTATTTATTTGTCTGCTTACTTGGCATTGCGGGGCTGAGTATCTTGAGTTATGGACATGGGGCTGGCTATGTCTATCTGTATTGGCGCGAGTGGCAGTTACAAACCACCCTCTGGTTTTTGGCCGCATCCTTGGTCAGTGTAAGTTTTCTGATGCATTGCATCTGGTATGCGATCAAGCAGTATCGCAGTCGTGAAAAGCGTAAAACTGAAACAGTCTTTAGTTTTTCCCGCTTGCACCCTTATGAACAATTGGCCGTGATCTGGTTATTAAACGCTGCGCAGGATCAGCGGGACTTTATTCAGCAGTCTTTTACTAAGTCGGGTTTACTTAAACATATTATTGATGCACGTTTATCTTGGGGGCAACAGCAATATACCCATGCATTAACTGCTTTAAATCAGTCCAATCCCATGGCATTTGAATTGGCAGAATTACAGCGGATTGAAATTTATTTATCACAACAGCAAGGTGAACAAGCACTTACCCATTTAGAGTTTTTAAATCAGCATGAATTATCACCTTGGTTAATACAGGTTAAAACCGCCTATGAGCAGCGTCTTGTTGCATTATGGGGAGTATTTGCCATGCAGTTTCCCTGGTTATATTTACGTTCGACCCAATATGGGCATTTGGACCAAGAAGTAAAAAAAACATGGCTGGAACAATTATTATTGGCCTATGATCAAGCCACACAGGACGATTTATTTTATTTACAGCAACGTTATTTAGATTTAAAACCTCAGATATTTGATCGTGACTATTCGGTCAAATTATTATGGTTGAAATTATTATTTAGAATGCCAGAAATGAGTGCCGAGCATGAAGTGCTTGCGATTCATTTAATGGAACAGCAATTTAATCAGGATGTCTTTTATTTGTGGTTCCAGCAACAGTTATTGCGGCAAAATCCAGATTATGATGCGATTGCACAACAGATTTCATACTGGGAAGCCAAATATCCAGCATTGCCGATTTTAAGCTTTGCGAAATGGCATGTGTTGCAAGCCACAGGCTATACAGATCAAGCTCAGCAACTACTTGACTTGTATCCGGATGATATCCGGATGAGTTATTTAAGAATTAAAGCTGCCTTACAAGATCGGGAGGACTTGCTACAGCAGTTAAATGCAGTATTTGAGTCGAATGTAAACTTTATAGAAATTAAAACTTGAGAATAATGATGTCAGAATTAAAACAATATCCAGTAGTGTATGAACAAACAGTGGCATGGGGTGACATGGATGCTTTTGGACATGTCAATAATGCCATGTACTACCGTTATGTCGAAAGTGCACGTCTGGCTTATCTGGGGATATTAGATATACATAATGAACCGGTATTTACGGTAGTGTCTTCCAATCAGTGCCGTTATTTAAAACCTGTGGTTTTTCCTGATCATTTAAAAGTGGCAGCACGTATTGAGGAAATTCGCAATAGTGCAGTTAGAATGCAATATCTATTATGGAGTGAAAAGCAGCAAAGTATTGTGGCTACTTCAGAAGCAGTTATTGTCTGTGTTGATAAAAAGACCATGCAGAAAACAGAAATTCCGGAACATATTCGCGAAAAAATCAAAGCACTTGAATTAACTGTTCAACATGAAATTTAAAAATGAATGAAGCATTTTATTTTGTAATTTTTTTTAAACTTTATTGTTATTGCTTTAAGGTTTTATATTGAATGTTTTATTTAATATAAATATGATGGGGCTATTATTTAACAAAACGAATAATATTATTTTTCGGAGAGCATTATGCCAGATATTACGCATTTATCAGTAGAAGAGTTAAAACGTTTACAAGCAGAAGCAGAGTCATTGATTGCTTCAAAAAAAGATCAAGAGATTGAAGATGCTTATCAGCAAATCCTGGCAGTTGCCGAGAAAGTTGGTATGACAGTTGAACAGTTACTTGAATTTGGTGCGTCTAAACGTAAGAAATCATCACGTAAGTCGGTTGAACCGCGTTACCGTAGCAAAAGCAATCCGGACGATACCTGGACTGGCCGTGGTAAACAGCCGCGCTGGTTGGTGGCTGAATTGGAAAAAGGCGCAAAGCTGGACGATTTCCTGATCTAAGCCTTCATTTGATCTGGTCATTAGGCTGTCATACAGACAGTCTATGATCATTAAACCAAGCATACCTGCTTGGTTTTTTTATATCTATGAATTGGCGTTGGCAGAAAAGTGTGCATAATGTGTGGGTATAAGGGGAAAATTATAAATGGGGATTTGGACTTGAGCGATTGGTCGTGGTGGGGATGAGCAGTAAACCGAAAACTTTAAGATGGTTGATCCTTGCTCTTGTTGCATTTTTTATTTTTGTCGTATTACAAGTGCCAGCAGCCTGGTTAATTTCAAAATTTTATAAAAATAACCAGACTTTGCATAATGTAAACGGAAATATCTGGCAGGGAAGTGCGGACTGGAAAAAAGGCAATCTTCGGGGCAGTCTGAACTGGAAAGTACGGCCGCTGGATTTGCTGTTGCTGCGAGTTGGAGCACATGTGGATTTGCATAGTGGCAATACCCAGCTTTCCGGGATCATGGCCTATGGTCTGAATAAATCTTTAATTGTCAAAAATCTTGAAGGGCAGGTCGCGCCTGAAACCTTAAAAAAAGTTGCAGACTGGCAATGGCCGAGTACTGCGATTCAGTTTAAAGATCTGGATTTTAAATATAAAAAAGATCAGGGCTTTAGTCAGGTGGCCGGGCAAATGCAATGGGTGGGTGGTGAGCTGATTTATACCTTTGCCCAGCGTCAGGAACGCATAAATGTACCCGCCATGACTGGACAACTCGCAGATGAAAGCGGACAGCTGTTAATTGGTGTTCGGGATAGTCGCGATCAACGTATGCTGAATATCAAGCTTGATCCGAGTCTGATGCTGGATATCCAGCTCACCCAACGCTTTTTAATGAATGCGCCTTCCTATGAAGGTAAAGCCGGATTAGATACCTATGTAATCAGTACCCGCCAACCCTTAATGGGAGGCTTGAACTGATGGCAGTTTCTCTGAATGATTTAAAAAATATTGAACTGAAACAGATCAATCGTGCTGCACCTGTGGTTTTGTTACTGCTCATCCTGTATCTATGCTGGAAGCTGGCGGCTTTGTTCTGGTTGCTGATTGCTCCACCACAAGCCATGCAGCTGGATCGGGTTGAACTGGGCTCGCAACAGGCACAAATTCCGAATATCAGTGCATTTTCACTGTTTCAGGAAGTTGGGCAGTCTGCGGGTGTGGTTGAAACGGCCAATATCATTTTACAAGGGGTGGTGGTTGCCAGTCCAAGTTATAACTCTTCTGCGGTACTGAAAATTAATGATCAGGTCGATCGTTACCGTGTCGGGGAAATGCTGGCCAATAGCGGTTTTGAGTTGGCTGAAGTGTATTGGGATCGGGTTATTTTACGTCGATCCACAGGTGCTACTCAGGAAGTCTTATTCAAAGGTCTGGAAAATGGCTTGAATCAGCCGATTGTGCCGGAAACATCCGTATCTTCAAGTTCAATGCCTGCTATGCCTTCTAACAGTGGTATGCCTGAGCAGCCTTCGCCACAGAATGAAATTGGTCGGGCCATCCAGCAGATGCAGGAAAACAAGGACCAGTATTTACAGAATATGGGGGTGAGTGCAGCAGATGGTAGTTATGAAGTGACTTCACGGACGCCGGCTGCACTGCGTAATCGCCTGGGTTTAAGACCGGGCGACCGGATTTTGTCTTTAAATGGCCAGACGCTGAGTCAGGGACAGACCGAAGCACAATTACTGGAACAGGCTCGACGTGAAGGTCAGGTCAAACTCGAAATAAAACGTGGTGATCAGGTGATGACCATACAACAAGATTTGAAGTGATGTGTCATCACGCATAGGGTTAGGAAACACGAAAGTTTATGGCTTTATTTAATAATAATCGATCAGCATGGGCATTCTGTGTGGCCGCACCGTTAATGGCTATAGTCAGTACGGCGAGTTATGCACAAACCTGGAAAATCAACCTTCGAGATGCTGACTTAACTGCATTCATTAATGAAGTGGCCGATATTACCGGCAAAAACTTTGCAGTCGATCCGCGGGTACGTGGCAACGTAACAGTCATTTCCAATAAAGCCCTGAATAAAAATGAAGTCTATGACCTGTTTTTAGGCGTACTGAATGTCAACGGTGTGGTGGCAATTCCTTCGGGGAATACCATCAAGCTGGTTCCGGACAGTAATGTCAAAAGCTCAGGCATTCCCTATGATGCCAGAAGTCGTGCCAGTGGTGACCAGATTGTGACTCGGGTGTTGTGGCTGGAAAATACTAATCCGAATGATCTAATTCCTGCATTACGTCCTTTAATGCCGCAGTTTGCCCATCTGGCGGCGGTGCCCGGGACGAATGCCTTAATTGTGTCGGATCGCGCCAGCAATATTTACCAGCTGGAAACTATTATTCGTAATCTGGATGGCACCGGTCAAAATGATATTGAAGCGGTGAGCTTGCAATCCAGTCAGGCCGAAGAAATGATTGGACTGATCGAGTCCATGACTGCCACTGGCGGAGCTAAAGATGTCCGCGGTTCGCGGGTGCGGGTGATTGCAGATACCCGTACCAACCGGATTATCATCAAAGGTGATCCCACGACGCGCAAACGGGTGCGTCAAGTGATCGAAACTCTGGATGTGCCGGCTGCGGATCGTTTGGGTGGTTTAAAAGTTTTTCGTCTGAAATATGCCAGCGCCAAAAATCTTGCGGAAATCTTGCAGGGGCTGGTAAGCGGGCAGGCGGTGAACAGTAATTCAAATTCAGGCAGCACATCCTCAAACTCGTCTTCGCTCAGTTCTGGCAGTAATTTAAATAACAACAATACGACTACCGGTTCGAGTAGTAACACCTCTTCAGGCATTCAGCTGAATACCGGCATGAATAATGAGCAGGGCGGAATTACCAGCTTTAATGGCAATGGCGTCAGTATTATTGCCGATACCACACAAAATTCTCTGGTGGTGAAAGCGGATCCGCAACTGATGCGGGAAATTGAATCAGCGATTGACCAGCTGGATATCCGCCGTCAACAGGTGCTGATCGAAGCCGCGATTATTGAAGTGGAAGGAACCGATGCGGATCAACTCGGTGTGCAATGGGCCTTGGGTGATATCAGCAGTGGGATTGGGCTGGTGAACTTCGATAATTTTGGGACTAGTCTGAAAAATATTGCGGCTGGTTATCTCACCGGTGGTGGTGCAGGTGCTGCAAGTGCCGTAGGCGCGGGCAGTTCACTGGTACTCGGTGATTATCGTGAAGGCAGTGATGGTTCCCGACGTCTGTATGGCGCGATGATTCAGGCACTTAAAGAAACCACTAAATCCAACCTGTTGTCTACGCCGTCGATCGTGACCATGGATAACGAAGAAGCCTATATTGTAGTGGGTGAAAACGTACCCTTTGTGACAGGCTCAGTATCTACAGGCGCTGCTGGAGTTGCTAATCCCTATACCACCATTGAACGTAAGGATGTCGGGGTCACTTTAAAGGTGGTTCCACATATTGGCGAAGATGGTACGGTACGCCTGGAAGTGGAACAGGAAGTTTCTGATGTCAAAGCCAGTAAAGGGCAGGCGCAGGATCTGGTTACCAGCAAGCGAGCGATCAAAACCTCAATTCTGGCCGAACATGGACAAACTATTGTGCTTGGCGGTCTGATTTCGGATAACACCAGTTATGGACGCCAAGCGGTGCCAGGTTTGGGTGCGATTCCAGGCTTGGGACGTTTATTCCGTTCAGAAGGTAAGTCCAATCAAAAACGTAACTTATTGATCTTTATCCATCCAACCATTGTGGGGGATAAAAATGCAGTGCGTAAACTGACCCAGCAACGTTATAGTCAGTTATATAGTCTGCAACTCGCACTCGATTCAGATGGGAACTTTGCCAAGCTGCCAGAAAGTGTTGAAGATGTATATCAGCAGCGAATTCCAGTATCCAGAACGCCATTACAAAACTCGACTTATCAAACTGTGCCGACCGCACCCGTTCAGGCGCAACCAGCCAATGTAGTCGTTACGCCGGTAGCGATAGAACCAGTGATTCAGCGACAAGTGGCACAACCTGTTCAGCAGGTGGAAAAAAGTAAAAATACCGTTACAACAACCACACTTAGACCCAAAAGCTAAGCCATTCGCATTTGCAGACAGCATGTTATGATAATGTCAAAGAGAACAGAGAAGTAACTTTCATGACTTGGAAAATACACGCGATTACAGGCGACTTAACAGGACAGGAAATTAGCATTGACCGTGACATGCTGGTGGGGCGTCATCAGGCGGCAGATATTGTTTTGCAGGCTGCGGAAATCTCCCGTAAGCATGCGGCATTTTTACTGAAGGATGATGCGCTCTGGGTGCAGGATTTGGGTTCATCGAATGGCACTTTCGTCAATGATGTGCAAATTGCGCAGGAAACCTTATTAAAGCAGGATGACATTGTTCAGTTTGCCAGTTTGAAATTTTCAGTACTGGCGCCTGCGGCTGCAGTAGAGGTTCCAGCAGAAATTGAAGCAACCGCAGAAAAAGTCGTGGAACAGGTCGAAGTCGCTGAGCCTACACCTGCACAGCAAATGAATGATCAGGGAATGCCGGAACTGAAACATCGTGATGCTACGGTACAATTAACCCGTGATGGCATGCCAACCAATGTCGGTATTCCAAAACCGGCACCTATTCCGGAAGGCGTGGACATTAATGCGGTAAAACCAGAGCCTACCCCAATTCCGGTTGAGCAGCCTGTATCACGTGTAGAACAGGAAAAAGAAACCCAGAAAAATGTATCTGTAGGTTTGATTTCAGTGATTGTGCTGATTATTTTGGCAATTATGGCTTGGTTGTTGTTCAAATAAGCTGATGATTGGTTACAATCAAGGCATGCATAGCGCATGCCTTTTTTGTGGCTGCGCACATTATAAAAGAGGGTCGGGATGTCTATTGCACAATTAGAAAAGCGTGAACTGATCTTGTTTGATCTGGATGGTACCTTGGTGGATTCAGCACATGATCTGTATCGCGCCATGAATATGAGCCTGAATGTGCTGCAATTGCCTCTGGTGACTGAAGAGCAGGTACGGACCTGGGTAGGTAAGGGCACGTCGATATTCTGTGAAAGTGTACTCCAGCATCTGGTGGGTGAAGTCACACCGGCACAGCATCAGGAACTCTTAACGACTTTTCTGGATATCTATAATGTCGATCCCTGCGTCGATACCGTTCCTTTTCCGGGAATCCTGAAATTTCTGGACTGGGCTAAAGCCCAAGGTAAAACCCTGATTTGTGTGACCAATAAGCCTGAACTTCCTGCCCGCAGCATTTTAGATACCTTGGATATGGCTCATTATTTTGCCGATACCATTGGTGGCGACCGTTTTACTGAACGTAAGCCGCACCCACGCCAGTTGTTGCACTGTGTCGAACATTATAAGGTGAGCAAAGAACAGGTCTTGCTCATTGGCGATTCTTCCAATGATGTTGAAGCCGCACGCCGCGCCGGGATTGATTGTGTTGTGGTCAGCTATGGCTATAATCATGGTGAAAATATTGCAGATTGTCAGCCGCAGCAGATTGTGGATGATCTTAGAGAATTACTTGCCTAATACGCATACTAAGGAAAGAAAATGAATAGTTGTAAGGTTTTTCGATGGCGTCGCTCAGTTCAATTCTATTTACATACTGAGTAACCCTAATTTAAAGAGAAAAACCGCATGACCACTCAAGCACAATTCCAGCAACTTGCTGCACAAGGCTATAATCTCATTCCTGTTTATCGTCAGCGTCTGGCAGATACCGATACACCACTTTCTATTTTTGCACGCCTTAAACAGCATCAGCAGGCTTATTTATTTGAATCCGTAGAAGGCGGAGAGAACTGGGCACGCTATTCGATTATTGGACTAGGTGAATCTACTGTATTTTCCTGCAATGCAGGCGAACTGACGGTACAGCATGCAGATGCTTCAATTGAAAAACAGCACTGTGCTGATCCATTTCAATATATCCGTGATTTTCAGGCGCAATTTAAGGTGCCTACCCAGGTAGAATTGCCGGACTTGCCGAGTTTTACTGGTGGATTAGTTGGTTACTTTGGTTACGACGCTGTGCGTTATATCGAGCCGAAGTTAAAAAATGTGCCTGAAGCAGATCCGGTTGGTTTACCCGATATCTGGCTGATGCTGTCTAAAACCGTCATCGTGTTTGATAATTTAAAAGATACCTTGTTCCTGATCGTACATGCTGATGCCACTGCTCCGGGTTCTTATGAAAAAGCACATGAACAATTAAATGAATTAGAAAATATTCTTGCCACGCCCATCAGTCTTAAAGCTGAAAAACATAGTCCGCCACATTTCGAGTCCCTCACCGGACATGACAACTTCATTGCTTCGGTGGAAAAGGTCAAAGAGTATATTCGTGCTGGAGATGTAATGCAGGTCGTACCCGGGCACCGGATGGTGTCTGACTTCGACGGTGACCCGCTACAGGTGTATCGTGCGCTGCGTCATCTCAATCCATCGCCGTATTTGTTCCTGGTGCAAGGGCAGACCTTGGAAAATAACACGCCATTCCATATTGTCGGTTCCTCTCCTGAAATTCTGTCCCGTCTGGAAAATGGTATTGCCACAGTTCGTCCATTAGCGGGAACCCGTCCACGTGGCAAAACCAAAGAAGAGGATCTGGCGCTTGAGGAAGACCTATTATCCGATGAAAAAGAAATTGCCGAACATGTCATGCTGATTGACTTGGGACGTAATGATGTAGGGCGTATCGCAAAAATTGGCAAAGTGCAGGTGACTGATCAAATGGTGATCGAACGTTATTCGCATGTGATGCATATTGTCTCCAATGTGCAGGGTGAAGTGCGTGATGATGTCGATGCTCTGGATGTTTTTAAAGCAACTTTCCCTGCTGGTACACTTTCAGGCGCGCCAAAAATCCGTGCCATGGAAATTATTGATGAAGTTGAGCCGGTAAAACGTGGAATTTTCGGTGGCGCTGTTGGTTATTTAGGCTGGCATGGCGAAATGGACATGTCGATTGCGATTCGTACCTGTGTCATTCGCGAAAATAAGGTCTATGTTCAGGCTGGAGCAGGGTTAGTTGCCGACTCAAATCCTGAATCTGAGTGGAATGAAACCCAAATAAAAGCTCGCGCAGTGATCAAAGCGGTTGAATTATCATCAAATGGTTTGATTTTATGAGTTTTTGACGTTTTTTTTGAAAAAAACACTTGCAAGGATTCTGAGTTTTGCTAAACTGCACACCGTTCCGATACGAAACGTACGAAACACTAAGAAACGCCGGCATAGCTCAGTTGGTAGAGCAACTGACTTGTAATCAGTAGGTCCACAGTTCGAATCCGTGTGCCGGCACCATCTTAGAAGTTTGGTGGTGTGAAGTAAAGAACAGCACTGATGTAAGTGTAAAAAATGGTGAGGTTCCCGAGCGGTCAAAGGGGGCGGACTGTAACTCCGCTACGAAAGTTTCGAAGGTTCGAATCCTTCCCTCACCACCAATTTTAAGACTTCAATAAGTGGTTTGTACCAACATCGTGCGGGAGTAGCTCAGTTGGTAGAGCGGTAGCCTTCCAAGCTACATGTCGCGAGTTCGACCCTCGTCTCCCGCTCCATTGAAGTACTAATATTTGCTCTTATAGCTCAGTGGTAGAGCACTCCCTTGGTAAGGGAGAGGTCTCGAGTTCAAATCTCGATAAGAGCTCCAGATTACAGTTTAGCAACTTTGTTGCAAAGAAATTCCAAAAGCAGGCTATTTAGTCTGCTTTTCAAGTATTTGGTGTTCGGTTTTTTTAAACGATATGTCGGAGCTGGGTTTTACTCAGAATTGTGTTCGACGTAAACGAGGAAGATTAACATGGCTAAGGCTAAGTTTGAACGTAATAAGCCACACGTTAACGTGGGCACAATCGGTCACGTTGACCATGGTAAAACAACTTTAACAGCTGCAATTGCAACTGTATGTGCGAAGAAATTCGGTGGCGAAGCGAAAGACTACGCTG